>JAKACI010000033.1 GCA_021821565.1 bacterium
TTTTTAAAATATTAAAGCGCTTTTAATAATCTCTATCGGCAATTTTGTGAAAACAAGTATATATAATTTTTTAATGTTTCATGCTATATTAACTATTTACGATACCTATTATTTCATAAATATTGCTAAAATTATTTTCATAAAGAAATTTTTTAACCCCTGCCGTTATTTGAGAGATAAGATGCGGATTACTAAAGGCGCATGTTCCAACTGCAACCGCCGTTGCTCCCGCCATAAAAAATTCTACGGCGTCTTCCCATGAACTTATACCGCCCATACCTATTACAGGAATTCTGACGGCATTATAAACATCATTGACCAATTTAACCGCTATCGGTTTAATTGCAGGCCCTGACAAGCCTCCATAACCTCTGCTCAGTTTAAATTTTCTTTTATTAATATCAATACTTGCCGCAGGAAATGTATTTACCAATGAAATTATATCTGCCCCTGCTTTTTCCGCAACTTCCGCAATCATAGCAATATCAGTCACCAATGGGGTTAATTTAACTATCAAAGGAAGAGCGGAGCAATTTTTTATAGACGATACGATTTCATAAACAATTTCAGGGTCGGCTCCAAAAGACCTCCCGCCTTCTTTTACGTTTGGACAAGAAATATTAGCTTCTAATGCGGATACTCCATTAATATCAGATAATTTTTCAGCCATAATTGAATATTCTTCAATATTTTTACCAAAAAAATTTACAATTATCGGTATATTAAATTTTTTTAAAAAATTAATTTTTTCTTCTTTAAATCTTTCAAAACCCACGTTTTCAAGACCGATTGAATTGATTAATCCGCACGGGGTTTCGCAAATACGGGGCATTTCATTGCCTTTTGACGGTTCTAAAGATATGCCTTTTGTCACTAAAGCTCCAAAAAGCGAATAATCAATTATTTCAAAAAACTCTTCTCCGTATCCGAATGTTCCCGATGCCGGCATCACGGGATACTTAAGAAACAGATTTCCTAATCTGACGGATAAATTAATTTCTTCTTTATTATCAATTATCATTATAGTCTTTATTTAAAATTCCGTTTAATTATATTGCTATTAATAATCCAAAATTGTCGATAGAGATATATATATATTTCCGGATTCCCGCACTGGCGAGAATGACTTTGAGGAATTTTATCCTTTCACCCATTGGATGTCATTCCTGCGAAAGCAGAAATCCGGTGTTATTAATGCATTGCAGTATATTTAACAATCTCTATCGGCAATTTTGGGCATAATTATAAAGTTCCGATGCTTCAAAAACAGGTCCTTCCTTGCAAACTCTTTTAAAAATAAAATTATCCGAATTATTATTAGAATTATTAGAATTTATTTTAATAACGCATCCGAGACAAACTCCGATTCCGCATGCAAAATGTTCTTCTAATGACACTTGAAGACTATGTTTTTTAAATTTATTTATTAGATTGGAAAGCATAGGTTTTGGACCGCATGAATAAAATTGAATATTTAATTGCTCTTTGATACTAACATTTTCTTTATTTTTTATAGCCTCTTGATTGACAAATACAATCTTTTTATCTTCTTTATTATTTTTATCTTCATTCTCTAATCCAAAATTTTTTAAATAATAATCTTCCATATTATACAATAAAAGGTCGACAATATTGCCTTTATATCCGAAAGAACCGTCGTCGGTTGCAAAATAAACTTCATCATAGCTTGAATGAATACTATGCCTGAAATACAATTCATTTTCAGTTTTAATTCCATAGTATAGAATAATTTTATTATTTTCCTCTAAATCATAATTTTCATATTTTTCATTTTCTTTTATATTATTTTTTATAATGTGATTTTTTATAAAATCTGGCAAAGAAAATAGTGGCGCTATGCCTATGCCTCCTGCAATTAATATGTATATATTCTGCGATTTTTTATTATTTAAAATTTTAAATCCATTACCGGACGGACCTGTTACGGACACAAAATCTCCTTTTTTAACTTTGCTTAATAATTCGGTGCCTTTACCGCAAACCCTGTATAAAATTTCGAATTCATTTTCATTAAATTTTCTAAAAATTGAAAACGGTCGCGCCGATAGCGGGTCGGAGCAGCAAAAATTCGGTTTAATCATTACAAATTGCCCGGGGATAAAATTTTGCGCTATAAAGGCATTTTTAATTCTTAGTAAATATGTGTTATCCGTATCTTTAACTTTTATATTTACGGTTACTTCAAAATTTCCGCTTATTATTTTTTTGGTTTCCATGTCTCTGTTAAATAAATAACTCAAAATCGGTTAATTCTTTTACCATACATAAAGCATTTTCCCTGTTGTCGTCGTAATAATTTTTTCTAACCATAAATGTTTTAAATCCTAATTTTTTATATAAATTAATAGCTCTTGAATTTGAAACTCTTACCTCTAAAAATATTAATTTAATATTTTTATCTGCAAATTTATAAATAGTATAATTTAATAAATAAGTTCCTATGCCGCATGATTGCATTGCTTTAGATATTGTTATATCTAAGATATGCATTTCATCTAATACAAAATAAAAAATTATAAAACCCGTTATTTTAGAATTTAAATTAAATTCTTTTAAATTATTATTATTAGAAAAAGATAGCAAAAATACTGAATTTTCTTTTTTTAATTCATCTTCAAATAATTTTCTGCTCCAGTTTGTTTTAGACGCTTCAAGATGAATGTTAAACACTTCATTTATTGCATAATCCAATAAATCTTTATTTTCTATATTCTCAATATTTTTTTTTTTATAGTAAATATCTTTTAAATTAATTAAGTTTATATTGTTCATATAAAATACGCTATTTTATTTTTCAGCACAGGTTTTTATAAATTCCGCTTATTCTATTTTTTAAAAAGGGCCAAACTTTCCTTGCTCTTTCTATTTCATATGTATCTATATTATAAATAAGAGCACATTCATTCAAACCTGCAAAATCATCTACAAGAGAACCGTCCGGCAGCGAGCAGAAAGATTTTCCGTAAAAATCGAGTCCGCCGTCTTTTCCTACCCTATTTACCCTTATAATATAAACGCCGTTTATAAATGCATTAGCCGATATACTTAAAAACCATTTACTGTTTGTATTAAAAGCGGAAGCCGTCGGAGCAAAAATTATATTCGCTCCTTTAAGCGCAAGTTCTCTAGATATTTCAGGATAAAAGTTATCCCAGCACATTTGAATACCTATCGTAGCAAACTCGGTTTTAAAAACCGGTATTTCAATGCCGTTAGAAAAATATGATTTTTCGTAATAATGCGGTATTTCAGGCAAATGTATTTTTCTATAAACCCCTAAAATTTCGCCGGTGCCGTTAATAACGGCTGCGCTGTTAAAATATAAACCGTTATACATTTCAAAAAACGGAGCAATTATAACCATATTATACTTACCTGCATATTCCTGCATAATATTTATTGTTTTACCGTTTAGCGGTTCTGCAAGTTTACAGCTTTCTTCTATCTTTTCGTTTTCTTTAGATTGAACAAACCAATTATTAAGAAACAGTTCGGGAAAGCATACGATATTAGCCCCGTTTTTTGCAGCCATAGACAAAAGAGATAAAGCCTTATCTATAGATTTATCAGAATCTAACGAAGAAATCATCTGTATTGCGCAAACTTTTATTCTCATAATATTTAATTAATCTATAATAATATATAATTATACTATTAATAATAATCGGCAAATATTCAATGTAAATTAAATTCACTATATATAATATATAAATAATATCTAATATCTATTTTTATTATATATATTATATATATAATATATATTTTATATATTTTATTTTATTTACCGCCCGCCGGACCTGGAACCTTTCTTTCTATCGCTTTCTGTTAATAATCTTTTGCGCAATCTTATAGATTTTGGCGTAAATTCAATTAATTCATCGTCTTCTATAAATTCAAGAGCATACTCAATAGATAATTTAATAGGCGGAGTCAAAGCTATCATTTCATCGGAAGCTTTAGAACGCATATTGGTAAGCTGCTTTTTCTTGCACGGATTAACGGTAATATCACCGGGTTTAGAATGCTGTCCCACAATCATGCCTTCATATAATTCATCCTGCGGACTCACGAACAGACTGCCTCTATCCTGCAAATTGTAAAGACCGTAAGAATTGGCTTCTGCTGTTTCCATTGAAATCATAACTCCGTTTTTTCTTGGCGAAATGTCAAAAGCATATTCTTCAAATTTATAAAAATTATGGTGCATCGTACCAGTACCCTTAGTCATTGTAAGAAATTCATTATGAAAACCCATTATGCCTCTTGAAGGTATTTTAAACTCAAGATAAGTTATACCTTTATCATCTTTTGTCATATCAAGCAATAATCCTTTCATTCCGGACAGTCTTTCTAAAATCGGACCTGTAAACTCATCTTTTATGGTTATATATAAAAGTTCGTAAGGTTCCATCTTTTTACCGTCTATTTCTTTTATAACTCCTCTTGGTTTTGAGATTGCAAATTCAAAACCTTCTCTTCTCATTTTTTCAATGAGAATAGATAAATGCAGAAGCCCTCTTCCATATACGTCAAAAACGGTTTCATCATTTGTATCCGAAACTTTTAATCCTACGTTGTTAAGAATTTCTTTATGAAGGCGTTCTCTTAATTGTCTTGTAGTCACCATCTTGCCTTCTTTGCCAGCGAAAGGACTTTTATTGACAATAAAATTAACGAGTATTACAGGTTCATCTATTTTTATTCTTTGCAGCGGATTGACAGGTTTGTCTTTAACTAAATAATCGCCTGCTTTAACACCCGTAACACCTGCAACAAGCGCAATATCTCCTTCCTGTATTTCATCAGTTTCTATTTTTGTAAGCCCTTCAAAGACAAACATTTTATTGGGTCTAGTTTTTACAAGCTCATCGTTTATATTGTATAAATAAATCTGGTCATTAGATTTTAATTTACCTGATTTAACTATTCCGATAGCCGTAGCCCCCAGAAAATCATCATGTCCTATGCTTGTAACAAGAAATTCTAAATCACTTTTATTTAATATAGCAGGATGCGGAAGGGAATTTATAATAGCTTCAAATAAAGCCTTAAGACCATTTTTTTTGACATCTTCAATGTTTTCTTTAAGATCGGTTGTAGAATAACCTTCTTTAGCAGAAGCATATATTACTGGGAAATCTAAATTAACGTCTTCTCCGCCTAATTCCATAAAAAGTTCGTAAACCATCTCAAGAACTTCTTTGGGTCTTGCGCCGGGTCTGTCAATTTTGTTTATAACAAGCACCACTTTTAAATTATATTCAAAACATTTTTTTAAAATAAATCTTGTCTGAGGCATAGGACCGTCAAATGCATCTACAAGAAGAAGCACCCCGTCAACCATTGCAAGCACCCGCTCTACTTCGCTTCCGAAATCGCCATGTCCAGGCGTATCCACTATATTTATTTTGTAATTTTTATAATTTAATCCTGTACATTTAGATAAAATTGTGATACCGCGTTCTTTTTCAAGGTCATCGCTGTCCATAGCTCTTTCCGGCAACATTTGCGAATCTCTGCTGGTGGAACTTTCCTTAAGCATTTTATCTATCAAAGTTGTTTTACCGTGGTCAACATGGGCTACGACTGCGATATTTCTCATTTTTTCTTGATATAGCAATTATTTTCCTCCCGATTAAATACTGCCGAATAATAAATTAGTCTTAATATTTTATTATTATAGCTTGTTATTATTATACATAAAGTTATTATTCCCCAAAATTGCCGATAGAAATCTTTAAAATAGCTTTAAAGTTATATAGAACATTAGATTCCCCCATACGCGGGAATGACACCCTTCGGGCGAAAACTTAAATTTCCGCAAAGTCATTCCTGCGAAGGCAGGTACACTTTAAAGCCGTCGGCATTTAGACGGCTCATCTAGAAAAATTAGAAAAATAATTTTCTATCGGCAATTCTGGGTTATTATTGCTGCTATTCTATTATTAATTTAATTTCTAATTACTTTTTGTATTTTTCTTTGTAAGCTTTATTTGCGGCTTTTATTGCCTGCCTATGATTTTAATTGTAATTTCAAATTATATTGCAAGAAAAAATAGCTAAAAATAAAAAACCCCAATAAATTTAATTTACTGGGGTAAATGAATCTGGTGAACTACCTATTAACAAATTAATAGGCTTCCTGTTTCAATGTATGAAAACGTCTCATACTCCACAGGCGTTTGACAAATGTCCGGTTCAGGCGATACCCGCCTTACCTTTAGTCTGCTTACATCTCTCATTTAAAAAGGAGAGGATTTCGCAACGGTTCCTAACAACTAAAATTTCGCCTTTAGATCATATACATTTACATTCATTACATATAATTTTAAATCGTTTATTTATTAAATTGAATGAAATAAATAATATCGCTTAAGGCAGCAAACAAATAGTTTAGACCTTAGAAACATTAACAGCTTGCGGTCCTTTGGCTCCATTAGTGATTTCGAATTCCACTCTCTGACCTTCAGTTAAGGTTTTAAAACCGTCCTGAGTAATTGCGGAATAATGAACAAAAACATCCTGTCCATTTTCTTGTTCAATAAATCCAAATCCTTTGCTGTCATTAAACCACTTAACTTTTCCCTGGCTCTTCATAATCTACTTCTCCTTACTTCTTTTACAATTTTACAATACAAACTGTAATACGTTAAAATTAAATTTTTATCTAAACACTTAGATAAATTAATATCCTTTAAGTTTACAACACTAATTTAATGTTGTCAAGTTTTTTTAATTAATTTCACAATTATTTTATAAAATATCGCTGCCTAAAAATTTCATAAGCGGAAATAGCAAAGCTGACCGAAGCATTAAGCGAATTTATATTACCTTTCATAGGAATACTCAATATCTTTTCGCATCTTTCCTGCGTAAGTCTCCTCAATCCTTTACCTTCCGAACCTACTGCGATAGCCACGGGAATATCAAATTTAAAAGAATATATATCGTCTTCGGCTTCGTTTGAAAGACCTACGACCCAAATACCCATATCTTTTAAGTCCTCTATGGTTCTTGCAATATTGGGTACCCTGACGACATCTGAATAAAAAACAGCCCCTTGAGAAACATTAGCCACGGAGGAAGTTATAAAAACCGAATTGGATTTAGGCAAAATAATACAGTCCGCTCCAACGCAATTTGCGGTTCTTATTATTGAGCCTAAATTTTGCGGATCGTTTATCTCATCCAAAATTACATAGAATACATTGGATTTACCGGTATTTTTGGCAATTATATCTTCAAAAAATTTTTCTTTATAATCCGCTATAGCAGAAATACCTTTTATCAATGCTTCCTTTCCAAATTCTTTCTGAAAAAATTGTTCGTTTTTAATAGTCAGCTTTAAATTACGTTCTTTTATTAATCTAAACAAATCATTATCTATATGACCGTTTTTATGTTTTTTTTCGCTTATGAAAATATCTGAAACTGCACTGCCTGAATTAATTGCTTCTTTTATCGTATTAACCCCGTAAATTTTAAGTTCCATATTGTTCTTAAAAGTAAGTATAGTATATTATTATTTTACGATTTATTTATTTAAATAGCCGTTTTGAATATCTTTGTAAATATTTTTAAGCGATAACAAAGGATCGGCTGCGCGTGTTACGGGTCTGCCCACCACAATATAATCTGCTTTAGATTCAAAAGCCTTCGACGGAGTCATGATTCTTTTTTGATCGTCATTTTGTTTTACTACACCGTTTTCTTCTAATCTAATGCCGGGGGTTATTGTTTTAAAATTATCCCCAAACATTGTTTTAATACTCATAGATTCAAGAGGGGAACAGACAACGCCGTCAACCCCTGAAATTTTTGCGAGACCTGCAAGATGTAAAGCAATATTTTCGGCTATATTTTCTCCGACTTCGCCGTTAATTAATTTATTTTGTCGACCGCTTGCATAATTAGAGCCTATATGCCTATTTTCAAAATTATATTGATGCAGTTTACTGTTGCTAATATTTATGCTGCCGTTATATTCATTGACGCTATTATCAAGTTTGATATTTTTTTCTTTAATCTTTATAAACTGTTTATCAAAATAAAAAATTTCTTTTAAACTATCCGAAGAAAAACTCGTTAAAACAGTAACGGCAAAAAGTTCTATTTTTTTTCCGGTAATATCTTCTGCTTCTGATAAACCCTTCTTTGCCGCTTTCATCATTTCAATGCCGCCGGAAGCATGTATGTTTATTATATCTGCGCCAAACAATCCTGCAGACTTTACGGCATTACATACCGTATTCGGAATATCGTAAAATTTTAGGTCTAAAAAAATTTTATAGCCGGATTCTTTTAAAAATACAACAATTTCCTTACCGCAATTCAAGAAAAGTTCCAACCCCACTTTATAAAAATAAACTTCTCCTTTTAACTTTCCTATTAAATCTTTAGCGCTTTCAATATTATTGAAATCTAACGCTATTATTACTTTTTTTTTATAATCGCTAATCATATCTTAATTGCACAAAAAATTATTTTTCTTTTTTTGTTTTGGGATATTAATAACTTTTTAAAATGTTCCAGCTTTTTAAAAGTTCATAGGCAAACTTTAATTGATTGTCTTTTTTAAAATACGTTGACAGCTCATTATATTTTATCATTTTTTTAATTTTTAGACTTTCCGGATTTTTAAAATGGTGTTTTAAATCTATTTCTCTTAATTTAGGTAAGGGTTTAACAAATATATAGTCTTTTGAAGAATGAACAATAAAATTGGGGATAACGCCTGTATTCTGAACAGAAACATTGTTCGGAAGAAAATAGAAAGCAGTAGTTAAACCTATTCCCGCACCCTCAGGCAGATGATAAATAGTCTGTACGGAACCCTTTCCAAAAGTTTTCACTCCTATTATAACGGCTCTTTTGTGAACTTGTAGACTTCCGGCTGTAATTTCCGCCGCGCTGGCAGTTCCTGCATTTACTAATACCGCAATCGGATAATCAGGCTGCAGATGTTGATTCAACGCATAATATTTTACATTTTGAAATCTTAACCTGCCTTTAGTATAAACGATTACGCCCTTTCTTATAAAATCGCTGCATACTTTTACTGCCTGACTCAACAAACCTCCAGGATTATTTCTTAAATCTAAAATCAAACCTTTAAGTCCGTTTTCTTTTTTGTCTAATATATTGAGGTCTTTTAATAATTGAGAATTAGTATCTGACTGAAAACTTGAAATCCTGACATAACCGATATGGTCAGGCATTACCATATATCTTACGCTTTTTAACAATATTCTTTTTCTTTCTATTATAAACGTCTTTGGTTTTTTAAAACCTTTTCTCATAATTAAAAGCTTAACTTTAGTTCTCGGTCTGCCTTGAAGAAGCTTAACCGCTTTCATAATTCCCATTTTAAAAACGGGTATATTATTAATTTTTTCTATTATATCTCCTGCTTTAATTCCTGCCTTAGCAGCGGGAGTCCCGTCAATTGGCGAAATAATTACTATATGATTATTTCGGGATGAAATTTTTATACCTATCCCGACAAATTCTCCCGTAGTTTCTTCTTTCATTTCTTTGAATTCGCTTTTAGTTAAAAAATAAGTATGGGGGTCAAGCGTTGCAACCATACCTTCAATTGCGCCGTAAATTAATTTTTTGGAATTTTCGTTTTTAACATAATTTTTTTTAATTAAAGTATAAACCTTAGAAAATAGCCTTATATTTTTTAAAGCGCCGGCGGATATATTCGGGGATATGTTTATTGTGCGTTTAAGGGCGCGTCTGGGAGAGGGATGCAGTTTTTTATGACCGGCATTTGCAATTGTTCTGACTAAAGCATTTGCTTTTACAGGAAGCGCAAATAATAAAACGGTAAATAAAAAAATTAATAAAATATCTCTATTTTTCAATTAAATCCCTCCAAATCTTAATTTGTGAATAACAATTATTAATTCTAAATAACTATTATATATAAATAACTAATGAGTGATAAATTTATTTTACTACGATAAATTTTATATCATTGTGATTTTTAATTTTATTTTTAATTTTATGGATTAATTTTATAACTTTCTTTCTTAAAAATCTACTCTTTTTATTATTAACAGCCGATTTTTTTGTTTTTATTTCTTTAACATTACTCATATAATTTTGCGACTCGGCAATCATTTTTTTTAATTTTAATTTTGATTGTGAAAGACCGGATATTCCTTTTTTAAGCCTTTTTCTTTCAATTACAATTTCTTTTTTAATATTAGTAAATTTTTTATTGCGGTTTATTAATTTTTTTAATTTATATTCTTCATTATTAAGCAAATTTTTTAAAATATAATCAGTAATGAAATAATTATTATTTTTATCGGATAAGTTTATTATGTCGGCATTTTTTTCTTTATTTATTATAAAAATATCCCTCAGAAGCTGCGTAACAATATATCTTGAATTTTTAATTTTTTTTTTAAGTTTTTTTAATCTTATCTTCAGATATTTAATTTTATGATTTAATTTATTTGATTCATTTTTCTTTTTTTTTAAATCTTTATAAAGTTTATTTAATGAAAGTTTATATAATTTTAATTTATTAATTATTGATAATGAATTTTCATAAAATACAGATCTGTTTTTAATAAACGGAGATACGGCGGCTGCAGATTTTATTGCCCCTATAAACAAAACAATAAAT
>JAKACI010000034.1 GCA_021821565.1 bacterium
CGGAGATACTTTAAACTACGGTTTTATCGCATATAAAAAACTCTGGGAGTCTTTCGGTATTCATTCTATCCTTAGCTCTAAAGACATAGCAGGAAACATAGATTATTCTTTAAACGCGAACGGAACCATTCTTTCAACCTTGCCTTTTGTTTCAGGATGATAAGGTCTGTGCGTTATTACCTTAAATCCGTAAAATGATGCAAAGTCCATAAACTTTGCATTGTATTCTTTATTTTTAGTTATTTTTTTTACAACCGTTTTCATATTGTCGTAAAGACCCTCCCTGCAATAGCCGCCAAAATAAGAAAATGCGTTATTATGGCATCTTATTAAAGTTCCAAGCTTTTCATCCTGCACCAGCTCCGTATAAAGCATTCTTGAATAACCTAAGACGAAGGTAAAATATTTTACCGCAACGAACTGTCCCGCTATTTTGGTTATTCCCTGTCCCCAGTCCACTTGAAACTGTTCGCCGGGTTCTGTCTCAAAATAGTTTATTCCAGCAGGTTTAGACGGTCTTGTACTGCCGATATGATTTCTAATAATAGTAATTTTACCGTTATATCCCATATCTGTTATTTCTTTTAGCAGAGAAACCGCTGTGAGCTCAGGATACAGTTTTAATCTATCGTCTATATAAGATTTAAAATCATCTAATTTTGAATCCTTTTTCATTTCTTTACAGCCTCCTTTTAATATGTTAGACACGGTAACAGGGTGCAAATTTAATCTGTCCCCTATACTTTTAAATGATAAACCCAAGTCGTAATAAGCCTTAATTAAATAAAATTCTTCTTGTTTAACCAATCTTAGATGCCTCCGTTTAAAATTAAATTAATTTTAATTTAGTTATCTAAGATTGTACTTTATCACATTTTGAAAAGTCAGTTTTTGGCCGATGTTTTCTTTAGTTTTCAGTCGGTGTTTTATTCATTATACATTCGGTGACGACAAAATAGAAAAAGTCGGCAATATTTCTATAGTACTTTAAATTAATCTGACGCCTTTTTCTTATTGATGTCTTTCCTCGTATTTTATTTATCCGAACAAAAAAAATGTATAGATATTTTCTATTGTAGGATTAAGAAATCTCTTTTATCTTGACCCAAATTTATAAATAGAGTATACTTATTAGTAGTATACTGCTGAGTATACAAATTAATAAAAATATTTTAAACTATGCTATGATTTTTTAATTATTATTAATAATTTATGGAATTTTTCGACAGGGTTAAAGAAAAAGATTTTTTGGGCAGACTGCGGCATAAAACCGAAAAGCAAATGATAGTAGTTTGCGGCAGGAGAAGAATCGGCAAGACGATGCTGTTAAAACATGTTTTTCCTGATGCTAAATACCTGTTCGTAGATACAAGGTCTAAAGAAACCCTTCTTAAAGATTTTTCAGGGCAGATATTCGACGGCGTTTTTGGAAACTGGGAAGCTTTTTTTAAATATCTTTTAAGCAATAACGGCATTGTTATAATAGACGAATTTCAAAATTTTTTAAGAGTCGATAATTCGGTATTTTCTATTCTTCAGAAAGTCTGGGACGATATTGATTCCAAAGTCTTGTTAGTATTGTGCGGTTCTTATACCGGCATGATGAAGCATATATTTTTAGACTATAAAGAACCGCTCTTCGGAAGAAGCACTTACCAGATAAATTTAAAAGAATTCGATTTTATCGAAACTGCAAAAATGCTTAAGTCTTTTGGTTACGATACGGATGAAATTATAGACAGATATTCCGTATTCGGCGGTATTCCTAAATATCTCTGGTATCTTAAAGACAAAGAAGATTTCAAAATGCAGATTAAAAACCTATTTTTCGACGAATTAGCCCCTTTGCGGGAAGAAGGCAAAAATCTTTTAATAGGAGAGTTCGGCTCCGAACACCGCGGGTATTTTGCCATATTGGAAAAAATTGGCTGTTTCGATAAGGAAATAGGTGAGATAGTCGATAAAACTGGAATGGAGAGAACAAAGGTTATGAAGTATATAAGCGAACTTGCAGATTATTACGGCATAATAGAAAAAGTAGAAAATAAGCTCGTCGTCTCTAAGCGCGGTATTCGATATAGAATAAAAGACAATTTTTTAAATTTCTGGTTTAAATATATTTACTCAAATCAGGACAAAATTGAGTTTAATCCAGAATATGCTTTTAATTTTGCGGTTAAAAATATAAACGAATTTGTAGGCAGAATATTTGAAGAAATTATAAAATCTACCCTTCTAAATTTTTATAAATCAGGACTAATTCCATTTTTTCCCGAAACTATCGGAAAACACTGGGGAAAAATTCCCAGCTCCAAAGATGTTTACGAAATAGACATAGTAGGCGAAAGCAAAGATGCAGTATTGTTGATAGAATGTAAATTGCGCAATAAAAAAGCTTCGAGAAAAGATATAGATAATTTTTTGAAAAAATGCACTTATATAAATGATAAAAGAAAACTTATTAAAGCTTTTATAAGCAAGTCAGGGTTTGAAAATAACGTCTTTTCAGACAAAGAAAACCTTGATATTATTAAAATAGATATCAAGGATATTGAAAGGGCAATATATTTAACATAACCCTCTTTATTTTGCTGTTACGTTAAACTTAAAAATAACTGACATCCTTTTTTTGCCGACAATCTTGCTTGGGTGTATATTAATAAAGGCATTGCTCTTGAAGAAATTAGTTGTTGTAAGGAAGCTATAGAAGATTATAATAAAGCTATAGAAATTTTAGAAAAGTTGCAAAAAAATCCGGATATAGAATTTACTCCTTATATGAAAGATAATTTGGGATGGGCATATACTAATAAAGCAAACATTGTAAATAAATTAGGTTTAACGGATGAAGCCAAAATATATTTATAAGTATCAATAAATTTTGAAGATATAATTTAAAATTTCTTAATTATTGAATTGCCAATTATAAATAATGCAGAAGATAATGTGATGCAATGCAATTTTAATCTGATTGTAATCTGATTATATCAAATAAACAAATTAAACTTAATTATTCCTATCTTATCAAGTTCGTTCGCAAATGCAACCGTTCGTTATTCAAAGCTAATTTGCTTAAAGGCGGCAGAAGAAAGGTTAATACGATTAAGCAAGCTTTCGGATTTCATAGATTTGATAAGGTTTTGTATGGCAAAATTGAATGTTTCATACACGGATTAAGAAGTTCGGGATATTTTGACATAAGACATCTAACCGGAGAAAATCAGCGCTTCGGTTAAATATACAAGATTAAGGCTGGCAGAATCTTTTAAAACACGGAGGATAGCTCTCCTCTCCCGCATAAAGGGAGTATCCGAGCTATGAGTTGTCATGAAATTAATCAACGAACCTGAATCGATAGATTTAGACGAGAGCTATAATAAAAATAAGGATAAGACTGATAGCGATAGCCTTATCGGCGATAATTTTTATGAAAGCAAAACTGTGAGCATCTTTTATGATGATTTTCAGGGGATTGAATGGCCGGTTGGTAAACAGTATAAACAAGACATACATAATCCATTAGATCCTGTTGTAGGTATTGCCATGTCAGATTTGCCTGGCAATATTTTTTATAACGACGATAATTAATTTTATTTTAAATTATTTAAAATTTAATATATATTTTAAAAATAGCGGCGGTACAACAAAACATACCGTTGCTATTTTTTTGCCTATTTTTTAATTCGTTAAATCGGTATGGAAATTCCAGACGGTATTTAAATAACGAAATTTATGACTTTATAAAACATAAATTCTCATTTGCTTTATCTAAAAGGATAATCACTTCTTCATCCGATGTTTGGCTAAAATCATCATAAAATGCTCCAACTGCATAAAAATTTTCCGGAGTAGATAAAACGATGACTTCATCTGCCTCTCTTTTTAGTTCCGCTATTGTTTCAATAGGAGCAACCGGAACGGCAACAATAATTTTCTTTGGATTTTCTGATTTTAAAGATTTTATTACTACTTTAATAGACGCGCCCGTTGCAATACCGTCATCAACAACAATTACAATTTTACCGGCAATATCTATTCTGTCCCTCCCGCTTCTATAAATTGTTTCACGTTTTCTAATTTCTAAAAGTTTAATTTTAATAATTTCATCAATATAATCTTTTGTAATATTAAGATGTCCGATAATTTCATTATTAAGAAATATTTGAGAATTTTTTCCATCAACTATAGCGCCTATTGCAAGTTCTTCTTGCGCGGGAGCTCCTAATTTTTTAACTAATGCAACATCTAAATAAGCACACAGCGCATATGCAATTTCAAAAGCGACAGGAATACCTCCTCTGGCAAGTCCAATAACAACGACTCTATCATTTTTATATTCCGACAATTTTTTTGCCAGCAATTTTCCGACTCCCGCTCTATTTTTAAACATAATTAAATACCAATTATTATAAAAATTTAATTTAAATTTAATTATTAATTGCAATTATACGACTGTTTTCTGCATGTTTTCTGCAAAAACCATTATGAAATTATCAATTAATATTTGCATAAAAATAAAAAGATAATTTATAATTTATTGTCCGTTAATTTTGAAAGCTTTCATAATATGTAATTATAGCAGGTCCAGTTAAATAATATAGTTAAACATAATAATAAAAAATTAATTTAATATTACAATTTTTCACGCAGTGTTAACTTCAGGACAGTCATATTAGTTTTTCTCAGACAGAGTTGAAACTAAACTTGTTAACATTTAATATTATTTCAATTATTTATCTAATAAATATTATATAAAAAAGAGGTAAACATAATAATTCATTTGCTAAAAATAATTTAACAGACCATTTATGAAGATAATTAAATTGTTTTCTTCTCGGGTCTTCTTTTGGTGTAACTGTAATTGAAATCATTTGCTTTTTTAAGCTGTTCATCTTTTTTGAAATAAAATTTTCTGAAAATATGATTAAAATTAGTATAGTAAACGGTTCAAGCATAATAAATATATTGCTATAATTATTTATATACAGAATATATCCCGTAATTATCATAACAGGCTGTGTAATAAACCCCAATATTGAAAATTTATGCAAAAGCGAGCCGACTATATTTCCGGCTTCGTCTCTTGATTTTATAGTTTTAAATATATAAGGAGCGGTAAAATATCCTATAAAAATACTTGAACCAAAAAATATTGATAGACAAATACTATAAACATATAAAAATATTATTAAAATCATTAATTTACCCCTGTAGAAATATAAACTAATAAATTCTTGAATAAAAATAATACATATAATTACATCATATAGAATTATTAATATTTATTGTCAGATATGAACGCTGCATGCACTTAAATAAATAACTTAAATAAATCAAATATGATTATACAATGATTTTTCTTAAATTAATTATCTTTTAATAAACTTACGACAAATTGTTTTGCCGTTCTTCCTGAACGCGAACCTTTTATTGTTGCAAAATTGACTGCTTCTTTCCTTACTTGATTTAAATTAAGACTTGAAATGCCTAAATTATATTTCTTTAAATACATTTCAACTATTTGTATATATGTTTCTTGATTAAAGCTATAAAGTCCAAAGCTAAGACCAAATCTGTCGCTTAATGATAAGCTCTCCTCGTATTCCTGCTCGGGATGTATAAAATTTTCAAGATTATTTAACGAAGTAAATTTTTCCGTCGTCAAATGTTTTTTATTAGAAGTTGCATAAATAATAATATTTTCAGGAAGTTCATCTAAGCCGCCGTCTAGAATTGATTTGAGTTTCTTATAAAATAATGAATCGGCATCAAATGCTATATCATCAAAAAATAATATAAACCTGTAAGGCTCGTCTTTTATAATAGTGATAAGTTCGTAAATTAATTCGGCAGTATCTTCTATAACTTCAATAAATTTTATTTTATTAATGTACGGCTCATTGCCGAAAGATTTTGTTATTGCCCTAATTAATGAAGATTTTCCGGTTCCTCTGTCCCCCCATAAAAGAACATTATTGGCAGGTTTCCCCGAAGCAAATTTAAAAGTGTTTTTAAAAACGTCTTTTATAATATCGTCAATGCCGATAAAATCGGATATTGCTAAAGAATTAATATTCTTAATGGGCTTTACGATATATTTTGAATCAATTTTTAAAAATTTAAATGAACCGTTATTTTGTAAATCTTTTTTATTAAATAGAACACAATTAAAATATTGGAAAGATGAATTAAGTTCGTTAATATTAATTTTATTGTTTGCGGTAGCGCCGCCCCTATTTTCATTATTATTAGTATCGTAATTGTTATCGTTGAAATTTTTTATGTTTTTGCTGTCAGCGGGTTGCAATATATTAGCTGCTGTTTGTAACACATCAATTAAAGTATTAAATTTTTCATTAAATTGCGATAAACTATTATGAATATTATAAATTAGTTTGTTTGTAATCTTAAATTCTTCCTGAAAAGATTTTAAAATATCATTAACCTCATCATTTTTATCGGCTATTAAATTATTACGTTCATCGCAAATAGTGTTTGATTGCTTCATTGTTAATTAATTTTAAATTTTATTTTAAAAACGCTTTATTTAATATATATAGTATGTGAAAGTGTATATATATAATAAGTTTATAATTTAATAATAAGTTTATAATTTATAATTATTTATTAAATGATGCATTAAGTTTTATAGAACAATACGAAGAACACATTGAACATACCTTGTCATCTTTCAATGTAATAGCCGAGCGCATTTCTCTTGCTTTTTCAGGATCTAAAGCACTGTTGTATTGACCTTCCCAGTTCATAGTTTTTCTGAAGTTGCTCATTGCAATATCTTTTTGTATAGCGTTTTTAATGCCTTTGGCAATATCGCCTGCATGCGCTGCTATTTTAGCTGCTATTACCCCATTCCTAACATCTTCAGCAGAGGGGAGTCTCAAGTGTTCGGCAGGCGTAACATAACATAAAAAATCGGCGCCCGCTCCTGCCGCAATTGCACCGCCTATAGCGCTTGTAATATGGTCATATCCGGGAGCAATATCTGTAACAAGAGGACCTAAAACATAAAATGGAGCTCCGTTGCATAAACTTTTTTGAAGTTTTATATTAGTTTCAACTTGATTTAACGGAACATGCCCCGGACCTTCTATCATAACCTGGACATCTTCTTCAAATGCTTTTTTTGCAAGTTCGCCAAGCGTTATAAGTTCGGTTATTTGAGCTCTGTCTGTTGCATCTGCAATGCTCCCCGGCCTTAACCCATCACCAAGACTTAATACTACGTCATTTTTTTTAGCTATTTTTAAAAGGCGGTCATATTGTTCATATAATGGATTTTCTCTATTGTTTTTTATCATCCATGTAGCTATTAATGAACCTCCTCTTGAAACTATACCAAGAATCCTTGATTGTTCATTCATTTTTTTTATTGATTCTAAAGTTAACCCGCAATGAACAGTAATAAAATCAACACCTTCTTCGCATTGTTTTTCAATAACCTCAAATAATATTTCAGGGTCGAATTTTTCTATAGGTTCGTTTTTGTCCATTAAATACTGAAATGCTTCATAAAGCGGCACAGTTCCTAAAGGTATAGTAGAGTTTTTAAGTATTTTTTCTCTAAAGTCTTTAATATTTCCGCCTGTTGATAAATCCATGACTGCATCGGCGCCGCTGTCAATTGAAACAAAAAGTTTTTCTAATTCTTCGTCAATACTGCAAATGTCGCCTGAAGAACCTATATTGGAATTAACTTTAGTGGATAAGTCTTTCCCAACAGCCAAGGGATTTATGCTGTGCACTTTATTTTTTAAAATTATTGTATGTCCGTTTGCAATGTCGCGCATAATTTTTTCAGGTTCGATATCTTCTTTCTTTGCAACAAATTGCATTTCTTTAGTTATTATATTTTTCTTGGCCGATTCAATTTGGTTCATATTTTTTTCCTCTTTAAGTATTAAATTATTAATGGCAATAGTATTTTAATTTTTGCAGGCAAAAAAGCAGAGGTGCTCATTAAGTGTAGTATATATAAGTGTAGTATTTATATTACTGCATTATCAAACCTATATTTATTATTATAAATTTATGTATTAAATATTTTATAATATTTAATATGTTTAATGAATTAAAATTTTCTATTGCAGAATTAATGTTATAATTATTTATATTATATATATAATTTAAAGCTATATTACAGTATGCTATATATTATAGTATACAATATATAATCGTTTTTTAAAATGATTTTTTTTAAATTATTTTATTTAATTATAAATTATATCTGTTATATTTAATTATAATATATATTACTATACATATATATACTAAACAATTTAGCCATTTTCCCAAAAATTTTGTTTTGTCTTTAAATAATTAAACTTTAAATAATTAAATTAAATTAAATTAAATTATTTCTATTTAATATTTTAATATTTAAATATTTAATATTTTAATATATTGTTAATTATTTTTATACTTTCTTTAATATCTTTTTGTTTAAGAATCCCTGATTGAATTGCTGCATATTTTGTTCCCGCGTTTCTAATTGCTTTTATATTGTCATTATTTATTCCGCCTAATGCAAATACAGGTATTTTTATATTGTTAATTATATTTTTTAGAGGTTCTAAACCTTGTTTAAAATCCTGATTTTTAGTTTTAAAAATAGGGCTGAATGTTATGGCATCAGCGCCTTTTTTTTCGGCATCTAATGCTTCTTCGTATAAATGTGATGAATAAAATATTATCATTTCTCCATATTTTTCTTTTATCGCTTTTATCGGAATACTATTTTTATTTAAGTGGACTCCATTGGCTTCAAGTGCAAGCGCAACATCAATTCTGTCATTTACAAAAAAATAAATATCTTTGTATTGTTCAATAATTTTTTTTATCTTTTCTCCAAGATTTATAATTTGTCTAACCGTTAAATCTTTTTGTCTCAGCTGAAAAGCTTTTATGCCGTTATCAAAACATATCTTTAACGTATCAAGATATTCGTATTCGGAAGAAAAAAAATTTTTCTCCCCGATAAGGTATATATTAAATGATATAGGAGATTGCATATTATAATTTTAGCCAGATTTATTTATTAGATTTATTCTTGCATTAATTAATGCAGTGTATATTGAAGTGTATATTTATAATAAGGCTATATTAAGCATATATTAAGCATGCATTAAGTAGATATTAAGAAATATATGATACATATATTGATTATATTATAAAAAATATTTTTTTATAGATTTTAAATGTATATTGTTTACATTTCACTACTTATTCACTACTTATTCATTATTTGTATATTATTTATATTTATTGATTATATTATTTGAATGAATTATATTATCTGAAATTAAAATAAATTGGTTAAGGTAGTTATGGTATTAAAAGAATATAATTATTATATTTCTAAAAATAAAACTTGTCAATTAAAACCATTTATGATATTATTTACATAATAAATTATATTGATTAATAATCATTATTATATTAAAACTTGAATTTAATAATTTTTGTGATATGTTAATAATAATGAACATTACATTAATAAAAAAAGAATTAAGATACATAATAAATAATAAAATAAATATAAAAACTTTTAAATAACTATAAAATATAATTATGTTAAATTAAATTAAAATTACGGAGGTATTGTTATGATGTGGAAATGTTCTATGTGCGGGTATATTCATGATGGTGATTCAGCTCCTGATGTTTGTCCTAAATGCGGGGCGCCGAAAGAAAAATTTGAAAAAATTGCTCCAGATGTTGAGCAGATTATCGTTCGTTCAAGAAAGACCAATCAATTACATATGGATTTAACACATTTACTTACAAAGGTTATTGCCATTTCAGAAGAAGGTATAACGGACAATCTTGATCCAAATTGTGTGAGTATATTCCAAAAAGCTAAAAAATCAGCTTTTGAATTGAGGCAAATGTCAAAGGCTGAGATAGTCTCTCATATAAATAAGCAAAAATGGGGTTGATTTGAATGTTAAAATTTATTATATTAATATAATAAATTAGTTTTTATTGAAATATTAACTTATTGAAATATTAACATTTATTATCTAAATATTATATAAATTTCAATATCTAATTTAATAAATTTAAAATAAACCAAGTATATCTAATTTAATTGTTTATAAATTAGAATATAATTTAATACTTCACTAATTGGTGTTTAATATTAATATTTATATTAATATTTTAATTTATTTATATTAAATATTAAATTTTTTCTTATAATAATTAATTGTAATAATAAAAACCATAAACTTCTTAATAAATTTATTAAGCAGTTTATGGTTTTTGAATTTTTATATACAATATATACAATATATACAATATATACAATATATACAATTGATAAATTACTATGCTATGTTTCGCGATGCCGGCAAAATATTATTTATGTAATAATAAAATTAAAAAATTAAAAAATATATTTTATCTTGACTTCTTTGCTGATTGAAAATAAAATATTAAAAATAATAAAATAAAATATAAAAAATAATAAAATAAAATATAAAGAATAATTTAATAAATTTATTTCATTATAATTTATAAATTTATAATGGTTTTATAATATATTTAAACAATATATATATAATATTATTATTATATTATGAGGTGTA
>JAKACI010000035.1 GCA_021821565.1 bacterium
GTTCAAATAATTCATTAATACTTAATTTTATTACTAAGCCCTCTGCATTCGTAAGCGGCTTTGGGTTTTGCGGCAGATTCTACTATGAAATATTTCATCATAATATAAAGTGTCGCCGTTTCGTAGCATATTTTATATATACCTGATTTTTTAGCGTAATAAAAGGCTTTTTTATAATTCTTGGGTACTCCTGAACCGTTAATATACATTACGGCTAAATTTGCGTCTGCAATTTTAAAGCCGTTTTGAGACGCTTTTTCAAACCAGTATCTTGCATGGTTGTACATAACAGGAACTCCTTTTCCGTTAAGATATGCAAAACCTAATGCATATTCTGCATAATTATAACCCTGCATGGCAGATTTTTTATATAAAGAGATTGCTTTTTTGTAATTTTTAGTAAAACCGGGTAATCCTCTGAAATAAAAAGCTCCTAAGTTGTTTTCTCCGGCATAATTGCCCTGCTTAGCGGACTTTTTAATCCAAAAAATAGCTTTTTGATTGTTGTTTTTTTTGTAATAATAATATCCAAGTGATGATTCAGCAAAACCGTTTCCGGTCATCGCTTTTTTCTTAAGTATGCTTAAAGCTTTCCCGTTACCTTTTAAAGCGCTTTTGGTGAGACCGTCAAAATATTTATATATAGAGTAATGCTCAGGATTGGCATGCGCATTAATTGAAAGCGTAAACAAAAATACCGCTCCTAAAATGAGAGATAAAAATAAGATTTGTTTTTTCATAGGGTTATGCTCCTTTTGCGGTAAGAAATCATAATATTTTTATTTAAAATTATTACTATTCAACTTTAATATATCCTACCCCGGATTCTTCTATCGTGGCGGGGGAAGTTACGGTTAAAGAGTAATTGTAAGTGCCCGCGGGCAATCCCACGGGAATATTAATAGCTACATTGTATGCGCCGGCATATTTAATATTAATATATGAAGTATTATATGCTTTCAGACCGTTACCCAAAATTCTATAGGATAACTTAACATTTTGAGGAGAAAAACTCGTGGGAACCTGCACATAAAACTTAGAACGCAAATTTATGTTGCTGCCCTGATATGCGTTTACTCCATAAACTATAACATTAGTTATAATAACGCCGGGTGAGTTATTATAGCGATAACTTCTATTATGGGTTGAACCGGTCACATACGCTCTTGCATTACTCATGGAGTATCTGAATGAAGAAAACGAGGTTGTTGTTTTTGAATGTTTGCTTTTATGTGTATATTTAGGAGTTGAATTGCTTGAATATGTAACAACTGGTTTTATTTTATCAACCGATTTCTTATTATTTTTGGTTTTATCGGAAGTTTTTGTTTTAATCTGAGCAGCAGTAGAAGCATTTGTTTTATCTTGTTCGGATGCCGATTTTTTAATATGTAAACTAGACAACATTTCTTTCTTGATTTCATTAATATTAAATTTTCCAGTTGTTTTATGAATATAAATAATAGCGCCAGTTGCACCTATTATTAATACTGCTAAAATAATGAATACTATGATTAAGACTTTTTCTTTATCTTTTTCATTTTTAGAGGGTTTAATTTTAGACAGTTTATTGTTTATTGTGACTGAAGGCTCATCATTTTGTGTCTCTGGTTGTTTTATGATCTCGGCGACTGTTTCAATTTTAGTTTCTTTGGTCGGTCGAACTTCTTCTTTATTTTGTAGATTTTCAAATTTCTGACCACAGTTTGGACAGAATTTGGCGTTGTCGTTTTCTATTTTTGTACCGCATTTTTTACAGAAAAACATAGTTTGCCTCCGATATGCCGAATAATCGGCATGGCAATATTAATAATTATTATCATTTCTCTGGTTAAACATTTAAGCCGAAATACCGAACGCTGATAGTTTAGTTTAATTTATTTCCGCAGCTTTCACAGAACTTGGCATCCGAAGTATTTTTAGCTCCGCAGTTGGGGCATAATTTTATATTGCCGCTGCGTCATCCGCGTCCGATTGTGGAGTGGTTGGATTTGCCGAACCCATGGATGCTCCGCCGCTACCGGAATTTCCTCCGGCAGTCGGAGTGTTCTTAGAACTTATACTGGCTGCTTTTTCTTTATATTTGTCGATATTTGATTTAACTTTAGAGGTCGCTTCCTAAAACTGCGCGTTTACGTCGTCGAAATCTAAACTGAAGTCTTATTTCCGGCAAATTCTATTAAAATCTCTCCTGTATTTATTAAAATTCCAAATTTGAAAAAGGACTCTTCGTGTGCGGTCTCCATAATTCCTCCTAAAGAATTTAAAAATTAAATGCCGGTTAAATTTAGTTTTAATTATTAAATTAAATCCGTCAAGTATTTGGGGGGTGGCGTTCAATCTTTTGTATCATTTCTATTTTTTAAATAACTTTATTTATGATTAAATCATATTTTTCTTTTTTAAAATAAAAATATATAAATTGTTGTAAACTTTTAATAATTAATCTTCTTTAATACTTTGACATTAAAAATAAATCTAAGAAATATCCTGAATTAGACCATATAATTTTGTTAAACTGAGGATTAATAACAATTTTGCCGGATTTGTCGATAAAACCCCATTTATTGCCTATTTTCACTGAAACCAAACCATTCGTGAAGAAATAGCCTACGTTGTCAAACTGTGGATTAATAACAATTTTGCCGGATTTGTCGATAAAACCCCATTTATTGCCTACTTCTACCGGTGCCAGACCTTCTGTGAAAAAGCCTGCGTTGTTAAACTGGGGATTAATAACATATTTGCCGGATTTGTTAATAAAACCCCATTTATTGCCTATTTTCACCGAGGCAAGACCATCCGCGAAAGAGTCTACTGAGTTGAATTGTGGATTAATAACATATTTGCCGGATTTGTTAATAAAACCCCATTTATTGCCTACTTTTACCAGTGCCAGACCTTCTGTGAAAAAGTCTATGCTGTCAAACTGTGGATTAATAACAATTTTACCGGATTTATTAATAAAACCCCATTTATTACCTACTAACACCGCAGCAAGATCTTCCGTGAAATTAAAGGCATAATCAAACTGAGGATTAATAACATATTTGCCGGATTTGTCGATATATCCCCATTTATGGCCTACTTCTACAGCGGCAAGACCTTCCGTGAAAGAGTAGATAGAATCAAACTGAGGATTAATAACAATCTTGCCGGATTTGTTAATAAAACCCCATTTATTGCCTACTTCTACCGGTGCCAGACCTTCCATGAAAATGCCTGCGCCGTCAAACTGAGGATTAATAACAATCTTGCCGGATTTGTTAATAAAACCCCATTTATGACCTATTTTCACCGGAGCAAGACCATCCGCAAAAAAGCCTGCGCCGTCAAACTGTGGATTAATAACATATTTGCCTGATTTGTCAATATATCCCCATTTATTGCCTATGGAAACGGGAATTAAATTATAATTGATATTAATATTGTTACGCCCAAAACCTGTTTTAAGGGATGTATTGCCTCCCATAAAATAAAATAAAGAACTTATACATAACAAAATAATAATAAATAAAAGTATTCCGAATAACAATAATTTCTTTTTCATGCCCCCCACCCCACATTATAAGCAATTAATAATAAATTATTAATAACTATTAAAACAATCTAATATTTAAAAAGTTTTTTCGGTATTAACAGCAAAATATTTACTATGTATTATATTATTTTTAAAAATTTTTTATGTTTTTATCCTATTATATTTTTTTATGTTTTATATATTATATATAAATATATAAAAAATGTAAGATCTTCGTAAATAAACTTCATTTAAAATGTTTTCATCTTTAGTTAAAGAAATATCCATAATTGCAGTCCTACTGCAACTTAAAAGTTAATTTTAAATAACAATAAATTATCTATGCCTTAAAATCACCATACAAACTTAAAAATCACCCTCAAGTTATTGTATAATTATTGATGTTTAACAAATAGAAACAATAACCCAAAATGTGGTTTATAATAAATAAAAGACCAAATATTTTATGAGTTTATCAATAAATTTAAAAAGAACAACGAAAAAATACTTAGTTTTATTATCCCCTCCTTATTTATTTTGTTTTTAACCTAACATGTTGATATAATTATTAATAAATATATCCTGAAAAGACAGATAAATAAAATGGTTTCGTTATTTTTTTATAACTTTTATATCGGCAATTTATAGGTATATATTATAAAACTTTGCATTTGAACTGATTAATACGGCCATACCCCATAAGGAAAATATTCCGTTCCCATTGTCGCATGTATTAATTTAATAACCGTGTGGTTGCCGAGACTTCCTGAATTATCCACCCAAATATTACCGGAATTATCTATTGCTATACTTCCGTTAGACGAGGCGCCTAACGAAAGATACCCTCTGAATTTTCCGGCAGAATTAATTATACAAACGCGGTCAATTCTTCCTCCTGTTACAAATATATTACCATTTCTGGCTACGGCAATATTTATATTTGCTAAGGGTTCTATTTTACGTAAAAAAACTGGATATATTTTAATTAGTTTATCATAAGGACTTAATTTCCAAATTTCACCTATATAAGGAAATTTAAATTTTTGATCATAATAAGTCAAATAAATCAATATATTGCCGGATCTGGTAATTGCAACAGGATTTGAAAGGGTTGAGTTATTATTCGTCACTTTATTTTTTTCCACAATTGAATCAGTCTTTGTGCTAAATTTTAATAAGTAATAAGTCGATGTTAGCCAAATATTACCTGAATGGTCTATAGCAATACCTTTTAAACTATGCGACGTATGATAACTTAACAAAATACGTCCTGCAGGATTAATTTCAGTTAAAGCATTACCGCTGACAACCCAAGCGTTTCCGGATTTATCTACCGCAATACCTTTAGTGTCTGATGGAACATTATATATTCCTAAAATATCGCCGTTAGAATTAAGTTCTGTTACTTTATTAATATCGCCGCAAACCCAAACGTTTCCAAATTTATCTATTGCAATTGCCTGAGTATTAAATCCTGCGCAAGTCGATACTTTATAATTTCCTATTATTTTGCCATTCGGCGTCATTTTTGTAATAATTCCTTTACCTGCTATCCATATATTGCCTTTCTTACCTACTGCTATGTCTATAGGAGTTGATTCTTTTAAGAGATATGTTTCCGTTTTAATATAACGATTTGCGAGTCCTGCGTTATTTCTGAGAAACGGAAAAGCTACCGATGTAGTTGTGCTTAAAGAAAGCATAAATGGGATATGCTGATAAGAAAAGGTTTTATTAAATTCAGGCACTATTGGCTGGCTGTGCTTAAATTCAGAATAGTTTTTAATTTTTTCATCATATAGATTTTCTACGGATTTTACTATATTTGGATTTACGCCACTAACACCAGATGCTGACATAATATTATTACAATAACTCGGCCCGGTAATACAATTTGACATTATATTGGCCGCTACTTCTAATTGATCTATTAAATTATCCAATACATGATAATTTACTTGAATAGATTTCCAATTAATATTTATGCCAAATGGAGCTAATTCTCCATTTTCAGGATTTACAGTACCATAAAAAGCAGTAATCATTGAAGAAGCATTAAGTATCGCTGAGGCTGGACTTAAATTTGAAACTATAGGATCATTACCGCTTGATATGTTTTTGAAACCTAAATACTTTAAAACGTCAACCGTTATAACAGTAGTAAGCTCATTAACATATATAGTGCCATTTTTGCTATATGCTGATATTATACTTGGGGTCGTCAGAGTATTTAACATTACGTCTTTTAACGGCATTCCTGCAATATCTCCACCGGTTATGGTTACATAAAGAGGCGTATAGCTTGAATTTGGCAAAGAAATATTGCAGTAGTATTTTCCTGGCATCGCAGTCGCTTTGCAATAGTATGGATTTGAATATCCTAACTTATATAGTTTAACAGTAGCATTACTTATCGCGGAAGCGCCGGTAACAGAAACGTAGTATGCTTGGGCTTTTGGAGTTATTACGGTAATAGATAAAAAAATCATTAATACTGCATAAATAAAAAGTAAACTATTTCTGAAAAAGCCTTTCATAATCTATATCCCCCTTTCTTTCCATTTCTTATTATTCTTCAATAAAATAATTAATAATTTGTTTTACTTTATGGTGATTATATTTGTTCTTTATATTATATGGTTTATAAGCTATATAAGCCTATGTCGGTATATAGTGAAAATAATTTGAATCCATTACCGGTAAATGAATGCTTGTTTTCTGGCATATTCCATCAAAATCTTTCCGGTATCGGTATCCTATTTAGAAAATAATACCAAATATTATTACGCCGATAAAAATTAAAAAATCAGCTGCGCCGGAAGAACCCCTAAGTGCAAAATGCACGAACAAAAGATTTTATTAAAATTCCAAATTTGAAAAAGGACTCTTCGTGTGCGGTCTCCATAATTCCTCCTAAAGAATTTAAAAATTAAATGCCGGTTAAATTTAGTTTTAATTATTAAATTAAATCCGTCCAGTATTTTGAGATGGCGTTCAATCTTTTGTATCAGTTCTATTTTCTAAATAACTTTATTTATGATTAAATCATATTTTTTCTTTTTTAAAATAAAAATATATAAATTGTTGTCAACTTTTAATAATTAATCTTCTTTAATACTTCGAAATTAATTCAATAAAGATGGAATCGTAAAGTACCTTGAATTAGTAGACCATATAATTTTGTTAAACTGAGGATTAATAACATATTTGCCGGATTTGTCGATAAAACCCCATTTATTGCCTATTTTCACCGGAGCCAGACCATCCGTGAAAAAGAAGGCAGAGTCAAACTGGGGATTAACAACAATCTTGCCGGATTTGTCGATATATCCCCATTTATTGCCTACTTCTACCGCAGCCAGACCTTCTGTGAAAGGGAAGGCAAAGGCAAACTGAGGATTAATAACAATTTTGCCGGATTTGTCAATATATCCCCATTTATTGCCTACTTCTACCAGTGCCAGACATTCTGTGAAAAATGAGGCAGAGTCAAACTGAGGATTAATAACAATTTTGCCGGATTTGTCAATATATCCCCATTTATTGCCTATTTCTACCTGTGCCAGACCATCCGTGAAAGAGAAGGCAGAGTCAAACTGGGGATTAATAACAATTTTGCCGGATTTGTCAATATATCCCCATTTATTGCCTACTTCTACCTGTGCCAGACCTTCTGTGAAAGGGCCTGCGCTGTCAAACTGGGGATTAATAACATATTTGCCGGATTTATCAATAAAACCATATTTATTGCCTACTTCTACCAGTGCCAGACCTTCTGTGAAATGGCCTGCGCTGTCAAACTGGGGATTAATAACAATTTTGCCGGATTTATCAATAAAACCATATTTATGGCCTATTTTCACCGGAGTCAGACCATCCGTGAAAAAGCCTGCGTCGTCAAACTGAGGATTAATAACATATTTGCCGGATTTGTCAATAAAACCATATTTATTGCCTACTTCTACCAGTGCCAGACCTTCTGTGAAAGAGAAGGCAGAGTCAAACTGAGGATTAATAACATATTTGCCGGATTTATCAATATATCCCCATTTATTGCCTATAGAAACGGGAATTAAATTATAATTAATATTAATATTGTTACGCCCAACATGTGTTTTGAGGTATGTATTACCTCCCGCAAAATAAAATAAAGAACCGATACCTAATAAAATAATAATAAATAAAAGTATTCCGAATAACAATAATTTCTTTTTCATGCCCCCCCACACTATAAAGAATTAATAATACCTTAAATCACCGTTAGAAACTTAAAAACCACACTCAAGTTATTGTAAAATACATGCATTAAACAAAAATAAACAATAATCCATTATTGATTATTACTATATGTTTTACTTAACTTGTAATTAATAACAATGTTTTGTCTGTTAAAAGTAATAATTAATGAAACAGATGCATAACTTTCTTGCTGTGCACCAAATGCATCAGCTAAAAAACTTCCTGCATTTACTGATTGTTTATTATATATGTAAGTCCATTTAGAATCACCCTCGCTATTTGTTGTTTTTGTCATAGGTTCACCATACATATTTAATATTTGTTGTTTTGTTGTTTTAAATTTTACTATTTTTTTTGAAAGCATAGTAGAATTTATAGTTGCTAATTTCGCATTGCCTTGAGTCGAAGCACAACCAGATAAATAAACTGAAGATAATATTAATATTGTAAACAATAATAATTTTTTCATTTTGGCCCCATTTAAAATGTTTTCATCTTTGGTTATAAAAATTTTCATAATTGTAATCCTCCTAAAAATTTAGTGTTATTATAATTTAATAAAGATTCCTTAATTCACCGTTAGAAACTTGAAAACTACCCTCAAGTTATTGTAAAATATAGGCGTTAAGCAAATACTAATAATAATCTAAAAGGTGACTTATAATCAGAAGTTTATCACTAAATTTACAAATGAACAACGGAAAAATTGCAGAGGAAAATGCTTATAATAAAGAATTTTTGTAGTGTATGAAAATAGAGGGTGGGTTAGATAATTAAATCTCCTTTTTCCAAATTAAATTTAATAATTAAAATATTTGTCTTTAATCAAAAAAACTTAAATTGGCCTGATCTATAGCGTTATCCAAATCTTTTGAACTATATTTAAGATAAATTAAAGTATTAGATATATTGCTGTGCCCCAGAAAGTTTTTTAAAAGCATTATATTCATACCTGAGTCTAATAAATGCACGGCTCTTGAGTGCCTTATTGCGTGAAGATGCGCTCTGTCTGAATAACTTTCTCCTAAAATATTTTTTACGTACTTTGCAAAAATTCTGCCGGCCGCCTGTCTCGAAATATGCCTTTTGTTCTTAGACCTTGCAAAAAGAAAATCGTTTTTATCAAAATTACCGCCTATTCTTCTCGATAAAATCATAGACAAAAGCCTGTCGGAAATCTTAATAAATTTATATATTTTTCTTTTCTGCTTAAGAACCGGAATTCTAACTCTTAAAGACGCGTCGTCTATATCGGCGTATGTAACCGACAAAGCTTCGGAGACTCTTGAGCCGGTTTCATAGATAAAAAGAAACAAAAGCTTATGAAAATTACTGTCTATATTTTCTATTAAGGATTTAAATTCTTCTTTATAGAAAAACTTAACAGTTTCATTGGGCTTTTTTAGAGACGTTTCTTTTAATACCGACTTTTTGCCTTTTTTAATTTCTTCATAAAATAAAACGGATTCTTGCATAATTTTATTTATCGGAAGTAAGTGTTACATATTCGCAAGAACTATATATCCCATTATAAAACTTTAAATTTATACAGGCGTTTGAACCTGACGGAGCATATTGATTTATAAGCCTGAACGTTGTTATTGCAAGATTGGGGCGCGTGCTTAATAGCCATTTTATAGTAGAATGTCCATTAATATCGACTATCAATACTGCATTAGAATTATGATGATTAATTGTGATAAATCCATAATCCTTTAAAATATGACGACCATGAATATGGGAAAGTGTCGATAAAAAAATACCGTTTTCAGCTGAAGCATTTCTAACGCTGCTGAATAAAAAAATAAAACCGGCAATTAAAATTAAAAACATAAAAAAATTTTTCGATTTTAACATTTTAAATCCTCCTTTAAAATTAATTTAAAAAGTTTACAATTAATTGTTATGTAAATATTTATATAATTAGCGAAGTTAAAAAGCAATAAACAATGTTTTATAGGCGTGCCTGTTTAAAAACTGCCAGTAATTTACCCCTAAGGTTTTTCCTCCGTCCATTAAATAAAACTGGCTCCAGTATTCCAAAGGCGTATTAGGAGCGGGAAGACCGGATAAAATAAAAGTATATTCAACCGGCAGATATCTTTTTAAGATTTCAAACCGTTTGGTTTTAACGTTTCTTGCCTTAGCCGATTCGTCCAATATTACGCATTCAAAATCGAAATTAAAAGTTTTTGTTATTCTTTTTACTTTTTTGCCTTTTTCGTTTTCTTCTATGACGTAGTCGAAAAGGATTTTTATCATATACCAGTTGATAATCCAAATCCCTTCCCCCGCCCCATTTTGATTTTTGCTTAACCTTTGTATATTTAAATGCGGAAAATAAGTATTGCAGTCTGAAATCCAAGCGTCGTTCATAACTAAAAGCGGGGCTAAAATCAGGGCTTTTTAAATAAGTTTATTTTGGAACAGATAATCTAAGGCCATTAACGACGTAATGGTCTTACCCGTCCCCATAGTATTGAAAACCGCCGCCTGTTTTTCTTTGAGCATAAATTTTAAGGTTTCTATCTGGTGCTTATAAGGGCTTAAACCCGAAGGTGGAACATAGTTTGAAAGAGGATTATCTTGCCGATTAAAATCGAAATTTCTGACGGATTTATCGATTTCCGCATCCGGAAAAGCTTTCCTGAAAGCGTAAAAACTGTCTAAATTTAGCGGCAGTATCCAGTTTTTAGCAGCAGGGTCGAACGACCTGTTAGGCAGAGTTTTAACCTTTTCTACCAAATCAGGATTATAACGAAAACTTATAATTAATTTTTTGCCGTCTGTATAAAGTT
>JAKACI010000036.1 GCA_021821565.1 bacterium
GATTGTGAGCCATGTCTGGAGTAAACCCATCTTTAAGCTCTTTAGTCAGTTTCTCCCAAATTCTTATAGCCTTTTCATATTCAAATAACGCTTTTTCGTTTTCTCCGGTATTTCTAAAGGCAATGGCATTATTATTATATGTTTTTGCCAGATTTTGCTCTATGTTTGGCTCAAATTCATCTTCAAGTTCCTTTTTGAGATTCTCCCATATTTCTATAGCTTTTTCAAATTCCATTACTGCATCATTATTATTTCCCATAACCTGAAAAGCGTTGCCTTTATTGGTATAAGCTTTTGCAAGATTATTTGCCATAAAAGCAGTGAATCCTTCCTTAAGATTTTTTCTCAGTTCTTCACTTATTAATATAGCTTTTTCAAATTCCATTACTGCATCATTATTATTTCCCATAACCGCAAGAGCATCGCCCTTGATCATATGAGCTCCGGCAAGATTATCTAATATATCTGGGGTAAATCTCTCACCTATTTCTTTCTGCACTTCCCATATTTTTATTGCCTTTTCAAATTCTATTACTGCATTGTTGTTATTTCCAAGCTGCCTCAAAGAATTACCCTTGTTCATATAGATTCTTGCAAGACTGTATGCCATATCTTTAGTAAATCTTTCACCAAGATTTTTTTTAAACCCCTCAAGTATCCATATTGCCCTGTTAAATATATTTAATGCGGCGTTATTATTAAAATTAATTGCAAGAAATGAACCAAAATCATTTAATAAGATATATTCACTATCCCATACATATGGTAAATTTTTAATAAGTATAGGCAACCATTCTTTTACTTGCTTTAGCCATCTAATTTCTTGATAAAAATTATCTTGACTGCCCCTTTTAAAATCCTCCAATAAATATTCAGCTATATTTGTCATTCCATACTCGTAATCTATAAAGTAATTGTTAGGGCTATCTTTTGTATTAGTCGTAAGCCAGTCGGCAAGAGACTTATGAAAAACCTTTAAGCCTTCGTCAGAACTTACAATATAACTTCCTAGAATATTAACGCTTTCGTAGAATTTTTCCTTGTTGTATTCAGTTATTTGGCATTTAAGTATCTGATACAAAAGTTCTTCTGGAATTGGACCTAAAGATGCTATAATAATACGAAGCAAAGGACTAATAAATTTTTTATATTGCTCATTACCGAATTTTTTATCAAATTGAGAAACATATAAGGCATAAAGTCCCTTTGGGATTTGTCTTAAACTGTTTAAGTCTAAACTACCTTTTTTAAAGTCTTCAAATACCAGTTTCAAATAAAGCATCATACCTTCGCTTTTTTTGATAAATATACCTGTAATCTCTTTGAATTCCTCATTGGATAAACTATTTATTTTGCCCTTTTCAATTAATTTTTTCAAACTATTTTCTATATACCTTGCTAAATCTTTAATATTGTCTTCTTTAAAAGATGCACTGTCTATACGAAATGGGTTATAACCTTGCATTTGGCTCACGACGGAAGGATCTGGGCGGCTTGTGACGATGAAACTTAAATTTTCAGAAAGCTCCGTAAATTCATGGGCTATTAATTCAGCTATCGGATTGTTACCTTCTTTGTCTGATATCTCGTCAAGCGCGTCTATTACTACAACATATTTTTTAGTATTGCCTATAAGATCTTGGAGTGGTTCCTGAAGAAGTTTACAAAAAAGCTTGTAAAGGCTTTTCTCTCCCATCTTAACGAGCTCATCTCTTATAATCTTAATACTTTCAATGCTAATATTTTCTGAAATATTCAAAATACCCAGCGATTCCATAAGTTTTGCTCTATAGTCTTCCAGTCTATAAGCTATCTGGAATGATATAGTCATCAACGCTTCTACCGGATCAGATAATCCGCGTTGACAGAACAAAGCGCCAATTATGGCATCAGGATGATTATTTACGAGATTAGCCGCAACGGCTGTTTTTCCGAATCCTGGTCCTGCTGTTATCCATAGAAGGCGGGAATCAATGTCTTTTAACCATCCATAATATTTGTTGAAAACCCATTTCCTGCCGGTAAAATATTTTATATGCCTGAAAATATCGCTTTTAAATGGAAGAGGTTTAAGGATTTTTTTTAAAACTTCGATATCTCCGGAAAATTCCTTATCTTTTTCAATGCCTTTTATGATTTCTGCTAATTTTTCTTCATACCACTTATTAAAATCCACATCTTTAACTTTGCCGTTTTTTATTTCTATCCATTTTGATATATCAAGAAATTGTATATGGCTTATAGTAATAGGAGGTTTAACCTTGCCCATTGACTCTGTGAGAATAGGTTTAATTTTCATAGGTTTGTCCAGAACGAGTGCTATTTCGTTTAGACAAACATTGTCGGCAGAATCTCTTGTTGAATGTTCACTTAAATATACTATTGCAAGGTCATGATTAAGGATTGCTTCTGTTATCTTTCCTCGCCAGTCTTCCCATGTTCCGATACCATTGTAGTCCATCCATACTTTGTAGCCATTTTTTTGAAGATCATCTTTTAATTTATTCACAATTTCTTTGTTGTCATCATGACCATAACTGAAGAATAGTTTAGGAGAAGATTGACTATTATTCATAACTTAACCTCATTTTATGTATAATATATAAAGAAAATAAGAAAATGATTAATATGTTGCTTATTGCATAATATAATCACCAATTATTGCAAAACAAATTCCCCAATTTTACAATGTGTTTTCCTTATTATTGCAAAAAAATATAATAAATTTTCAACAGCTATTTCATGACTTTAAAGAGTTATATTTACATAATTATTCTTTTCCATATTAGACACAAATAGATTCAAATCTTCTTTATTAAATTCTTCTTTATTTTTAAAGTCATCTGAATTAAATATATTAAGAACATCCGTTTCAATTTTATTGAAATCTTTACATTCAAACATTTTAGTGTAGTAAATCGCTATCTTTTTATTATTTAAACATATTAGTTCGTTTGTATAAATATTTATATAGCAAATTTTTTTATTTTTATTTTCTATATTTTTTATCTGTTTATTATTGAGTTCTTTTTTTAACAAATTTATTTTAGGCAAATACATTGAATCAATTCTATTTAGTTCATCAAAGCAATCTTTATTTTCTTCTGTCTTTATATGCATTTCCTCAAATTCTTTTTCTTTTTCATAGTATTTTATGGATTCTTCAAGATTTACGTTTATGTTCTTATAAATAATGCTTTCACCTATTTTATTAAATTTGCCGTCTTTAATTTCGCATTCATATGCAACGTGTTCGCCTAATTCATAAATTTTAGCCAAATTTAAAAAAGGCTTATCATAGTTTATTAAATAATCATCAATAAGATCACACGCTTTTTTATAATATTCAATTGCTTTAGCAGTGTCGGTTTCATTAAAATATTTATCGAAATTTCCGCTGTAAATATCGCCAATCATATTAATATATTCAACGTTTGGATTTCCAAATTCATCATAACCGCTGCTTAATTCTGTTAAAATATTTAGAGCTTCGTTGGTATTTTTATACCTTACATCTATTCTTCCCAAATAAATTTGCAATAAATTTTTATTACAAATTTCCTTTTGATTATAATCCTCCGTAATCACGCTTAATTCCTTAGCCTTTTTTAAATAGTAGATATAGGCAATTATGTCTTGTAAATCTTCTAGTAATTGTGCATAATTTATAAAATAGTTTATTTTATTATCGATATCAGAAGTTTGTTCTGCTTTTTCCAGCAATTCGCTAAAAATATCTTGCGAACTATCTAAATCATTAGCGTAATGATAAGCCAATGCAAGTTCATTTAAAAATTCTAAAGTTTTTTCGGTATCTTCACCGTAAATTTTCTTACTTTTATTTGCGCCTTCACTTAAAATCTCTATAGCTTCATCAAAATCTCCGTTATCTCTATAAGCAGTTCCCAAGCTATACATGTATTCTAAAGTTTCTTCAGCATATTCGCCGTAAATTTTCTTACTTTTATAAACAACTTCTTTAAGTACATCTATAGCTTCATTAAAATCTTCATTGTCTCTATAAGTGATTCCCATATTATTCATGTATACTTCATTATCTCTATAAGTGAGTCCCAAATTATACATGTATTCTATAGTTTCTTTGGCATCTTCACCAATATATTTTTTGCTTTTGTAAACGACGTCCTTAAGTACATCTATAGCTTCAGCATACATATATAATTCTTTATAAGCATTAGCAAGTGCTTCAAGAGTGTCAATAGTATTAACATTTTCTTTGCCGTTATATCGCTTTTCTGCAAATTTGATTGCTTTATTAAAAATTTCTATAATATCATTATCATTAAAATGTGACATATTTATATTAATATTATTGTATAATAAATCATAATTCATTTCTTTAATAACAAACCATCCTAATTCAATCAAATTTTCACTAACATCTTTAATATTATTATCTATATTATTATCTATAATGTAGTCGGATAAATAAATTACAAATTTATTCATAGGTATATCTAACTCCATATATTCTTCGTCTTTATTTTTTTTATAAATTGAGTATAAATATTCCGCAATCCGTTTTTTTGCATCTTTTATGTCGTTTTCACTTATATAAAAATTTGTCGTTGTATCTTTAATAAACCAATCAGTTAATGACTTATGAAATATGCTCAATTCTTCATTTATATTTTTAATATAGCTGCCTACATGATTGATAGCAGTATTAAAATCAACAGATTTATTTTGGTAGGTTTCTTGCAACATATTTTCAAGAAACTTTTTTGGCATATGATCCGAATAAGCAATAAGCAAAACAAAAATAGGTTTTATATCGGTTTTATAATTTTCGCCAAACCTACGTTTAAACTGCATATTATAAATGCTATATAACCCTTCCGGCAGATTATCTATATCGTTTAGATCAAATGTTTCTTCACCAACTCCTTTTATAACCATAGTTAAATAAAGTATAATGCCTTCGCTTTTTTCTATTAATAGTTTTATTTTATCTTCTTCATTGTCTATATTAATATTTTTTTCTTTAAGTTTTTTAAACTCATTTTCTAAATAGAGCTTTAAATCATCTTTATTTTCTTTTTCGTGAATATCCAATTGATAATTCTTTAAACCTTGAAAGTATTTTACAACAGAAGCATCAGGTCTGCTTGTAAATACAAATTCAAGCCAATTTGAATTTGGAAGTTCTAAAAAATCATCGGATATAAGTTTTGCTATTTCATTGTTATTGTTTTCATCGGTCGCTTCATCTATTCCGTCTATTACAACGCAAAGTTTTTCGTTTAACGGTATACTATTAGTTATATTGCTAAATAATAGATTGAATAAGTCGTAGGGATTACAATATTTAGTATTTAAATTTTTTTTATTATCAGCTATTTCACCATAGCTCATACTAGAATAAAGATTGAGTGTATTCATAAGCTTTATTAAGTACTCCGGCACCCTGTATGCAATCTGATATGCTATAGTTTTAATAGCTATTAAAGGGTCTTTTCTGTTTTTACTTTTATAGGAACAAAACCACGAAGCTATAACTTTAGAAGAGCGTTTATGAATTAGATTGGCGGCTATAGCGGTTTTGCCGAATCCAGGTTCTCCCGTTATCCATAAAAAGCGGGAGTCTGTTTTAAGCCAGTTTTCGAGTTCTTCAAACGCCCAGTCCCTTCCAACGAAATTATTAATTTGACGAGCTATATCTGTGGTAAAATCCTCAGGTTCTAATACTTGTCTTAATATTGAGATTCTATCGGAAAAATCTTTTCCAGATTCTAACTTTTCTAATATAATTTTTAGTTGTTCTTTATACCACTTATCAAACTCTTCTTTGTCTTTTATCTTTTCCCGCCAGTTTGATAAATTAACATACTGAAGATACGATAATGATGCAGGAGGTGTGCATTCTTTTTCAGGTTCTAAAAGCACTGGATATACCTTTTTACCGCTGTCTAATAAGAGAGCTATTTCGTTTAGACAAACGCCATCATCTCTAACAGAGTGAGCTGATAAATATGAGATGGCCAAGTCTGAATTAAGTATTCCTTCGGTTATTTCTGCTCTCCAGTCTTCCCATGTTCCTATTTCTTTATAATCTATCCAAACTCTATAGCCGTTTAATTTTAAGTCAGCAAGCAACTTATCGACCATTTCCCTATTATCGTCGTGACCGTAACTGAAAAAAACTTGCTTAATTGGTTTGGATTTGTTTTCTGGCATAATGATTTACCTCATAATTAATTTAATTTCAAATGCTATTTAAAACCTCATCCGTATCTTTTTGAGGTTCTTGTATTAATTCGTAAGTATTTATAAATTCAGCGGAAATAATATAGCCTGAATCCGTTAAATAGTCGCCTGAGCGTCCGGACATGGGTTCACTAGACCACGGCACTTTAATAAAAATTACGTCTTGAAAATTTAATAATTTTAAAAGTAGACCGGTTAGCTTAATAGCCTTAATAGTTTGTCTTTTATATAATTGGGTGAAATTAAAAGAAAGCGAATCTATTTCTTTTTTGCCGTAATCTTTTATAGCATCTTGATACGGAATGACCCATTCGTTATAATTATTTTCTAACGGAATTTCATTTCTTGCTATAATAGAGTCAGCAGTTATAACCGAAGAAGATTCTATGTTGTTTTTAATATATGTATTAAGAGTGTTTCCTATTTCATTGGGAAAAGGTTTCCTTAAAAGCGTGGGGTATTTTTTTCTATAGACACCATATGCTTTGGAATCAAATATTTTTTTTATTATAGGTTCGTTTTGAGGATCTATAAGATTCATAATTTAAAGCCCTTTGATCTTGAGTTTTCGTATTGCGCCCAGGATTTATTTTCGTTTACGGATTCTTTGCCTAAAATATAGATTAAAGTTTTTATTTTTTTATCTTTTATTTTCTTATCTATTTTTTTATCTTGAGATATCCTATATATTTCCGAACCTATACTGCTATATGTTGTTTTCATCTTATTATACTGCGGTATCAATTTATCGGCCCTTGAGTCTTCAAAATAGCCTCTGAAATTAAGGTAGAGTATGAACATTATGTTTGATAATATTAAAACACCTTGAATTATATTATATTTTATATAGAATTTATCGAATACAGCTAAAGATAATATCATTAAAAAAAAGAAAACTATGGAAGTTTTCTGAATTATTTTAAATTTCATTTTTGTTTTAGACTCAATTTTGATTTTTTTATCAAAATATTTATCTTTCTGATAGTTAATCCAGTTTTTAATTACAAAATTTAAATCATCTTCCTCTATATTTTTTTTATATGTATAATTTAAGAAGTGTGCCGTTTTTAATATGTGAAACACCCATTTCATATCTTCTTCTATTATATCCGAATAATAACTTGTGACTGATTTATCTATATTTAATATATTAAAGTAATACTGTAATCTTAAAAGTTCAGCCGCAACCCTATAGTGTATGTATTTTGCAGCATCGTCTAAAGGATTTATGAATTTATTATAAAAAAAATAAGCCAGTGAAATGAAAGAAAATGTTATAATAATAGCTAACGGCATATAAGGACTTAAAGCCAAATGATAAAACAAAAGTATCAAAATAGTGATTAAAATGCCTAAAGATAAAACAACCCTTAGGTTTGTTCTGTATTTTTTTTGATGCTTTAAGGCTAAATGGTCAAAAACTGAAAACATATTAACAATTATACCAAAATCGTTATTGTCTTTTTTAAAGTTATCTTCTTTGACTTTTTTAATTTCTTCTATATCTTTTTCGTTAAGATTATTTATTTCGGAATTGATATTGGCAATTGCGGGTGATATATCCCGTTCGTTAAAATTATTAATTTTATCATTAGCGCTTATAATAAATTTTATTGGATTTATAGTGTGCTGCGTAAAAGCATAACTCTTATTTTTTTGATATTTGTCAAGAAAATCTAAATTTATTTCTTTGTTTAAATTATTGTAATGTTTAAAATCGCCTGTTTGTTCTAAAGATGGTTTGTCTAAATCTATTTCTTTATAGGGGACATTATCAGATAAGTCTCTGCATTGTTTGCGTTCTGTGAGAATATGCAATATATTGCTTTTTAAATTAATGAGGTACTTTTCCTGAAGATATTCTATTTCGTTTAAATCTAAATCTTTTGCAACATCGTGTACAAGAGCATCGTCCAGACAACTTAATTTATAAGCTAAAGAAAAATAGGTTCCTCCTTTTGCGTTTGTTTTATTTCCGTCCCAGAACACAAGCATTATATTTGATGAATCAGCAATAAATTTAGTCGTTCTTGCAAACTGCTCTTCAAGAAGAGCGTTGTTAAATTTATTGCCTGAATATAATTGTTCCTCGTTAATATTTTTATTATATCCGCAAAAATAATATCTTTTTGATTTTTTTAAAATATATTCAAATTCTTCTATTGAATTCCTTTCGCATTCTGTATCTGCATTAGGTTTAATATTTTCATCGCAAGGATACCCGTCGGCTTTAAGATATTCTATATAAATATTTTTTTCTAACGGCAACGGGCAATATAGATCTATATCTATATTTTTTTCTATTTTGGCCATTAAAACTCCTCTTGCAAATATACGGTCGGCTCCTTTTGCCAATGCGGATAAGGCTATTAACGGCGTACCTTTGTAGTTTTCGTTTTTTGAAATTTTATCTATTAAATCTATAATAAAATCTTCGTAAAGCTGCGGATTTTTTAAATCTATATCTCTGTGTCCCACAGCCCCAATTACTATCGGGATTTTATATTCCTGATTATTAAAATTCTGATTTGTTGATTTCATTATAGGTCTCATATATTTAATTACTTATAATCATTAATAATAAAATTGCGTATTCCGGTTAATATTAAATTACTATCTGCTCCTACTTGTCAATTTTTTTATCTATCTACTTTCTTTTATACTAACACGAAACTTTAAACGGTCTCCAGCAATAAACATAGATAAAATTACAATTAAAATATATCACAAATCATAATGAAGAAGTTCGCCTTTATTTTTTTATGTATATTTTGCGAAAATTCGAGTAATAAATTAAAATAGACTTGCTAATTTGCCGCATAATTTATAATTTCTTCAATATCGTTAATTATATAATCAGGATCAGATTCTTTAAGAATGGAATAACCAAAAGAGCCGCCTGTGAAGGCAATGGAAACAACCCCTGCATTTTTAGCGCATTCTATATCTCTTGGAGCATCGCCTATATAGACCGCTTCTGTTTTTTTCATACTAAGATTATCTATAACACGGTAAAGCATATCTGGCGCCGGTTTTAGTTTTATGTCTTTATCAATTCCTACAATGCAATCAAAGAGTGTGTCATACTCTAAAGACTTAATCATATCTTGTACGAAATCTGCTGGACCGTTTGTGGCAATGGCTACTTTCTTACCCTCTTTTCTTAATTGCAATATAACCTCTTTAGCGTGATTATTTAAAGGAATGGGTGTTTGTTTGCAAAGTCCAAAAAATATTTCATTGTAAAGAGGTCTATATTTTTCAAGTCCATAATCTTTGAGTATATTTTTTTGAGGATTTGAATCAAATTCCAGAAATGTTGTTTTATCTAATGGAATTTTGCATTCGTCAAACACGACCTTGCATGCTTCAAAACATTGCTCGTTTGAATTAACCAAAGTGCCGTCCCAGTCAAATATGATTAATTTTTTATCGGCTATTTCTGCCGAGCAAGTTTTACTTGCGCATTTATTATCTTTATATTCGTTAATAATGTTTGTCATTTTGTTTATTTTAGGAGTTTATAAGAATTTATCAGCACCCGTTAATTTAATATCGCAAATACATTCGCATATAATAAGACTTTATCTAAAAACATATTTTGGTCGTATAGGTATTATACAGATGTGATACTACTTTTTATTAAAGTTATTTGTATAATCCATAGGTTAAGACATTAATAATTTTATGGCATTTTCAGATAAATTTCATATTCTAATTAATAGTAAAATATTATATTAAAAAGGAATAATCTAAATTTTTTAAAGTTATCTTCTTTGACTTTTTTAATTTCTTCTATATCTTTTTCGT
>JAKACI010000037.1 GCA_021821565.1 bacterium
CTATAATCCTTTAAGATCAGACATTGCAATTTTATGTGTTCCCCCTAAAGTTATTTTAAAATTTTTATACGATAATAAAAATTTTCTTGCAAAATTCCCGTTAATCACCGATATAGGAAGTATAAAAAAAGAAATTATATCGGCATCAAAAAAGAACAATTTGAAAAATTTTATAGGTTCCCATCCTATGTGCGGTTCAGATAAAAGCGGAGCGGAGAATGCCGATACTAATATGTTTCAAGGCAAAACTTGCATTGTAATAAATAAAAAATGCAATGATACGACAATTAACAGTAAAGACAATTTAAATAACTTAAATAAAACAGATTGTAATTGTATTGATAATTCAGTTAATTACGAAAAAATTACCTCAAACAATTACAGTAATGATTTAACGGATTCTGAAAAAATAGCCTCGAACGATTATGATAATAATTCAGTTTATGCAGAGAATATTTTATCAAACAATTATTATAGCGGTAATTCAGAGAGTATAGAAAAAATATCATCATTTTGGAAAATATTAGGAATGGAAGTTATATATGCAGATGCCGATTTTCATGACTATATAGTAGGATATTCAAGCCATTTACCCCATGTCGTTTCTTTTTGTTTAAGTAAAACCGTTCTTGATACCGCAAATGCAAACTTACCTTTAAATTCTTTAAAATACATATCTTCAGGTTTTAAAGACACGACAAGAATTGCTTCTTCCTCTGAAAATATCTGGGCGGACATATTTTTATTAAATAAAAGCAATTTAATTTCATCATTAGATAGTTATATTGATAATATTAATAAATTTAAAGTATTATTGGAAAACAACGACGGAGATACTCTTAAAATATTAATTGCCGAAATATCTAAACAAAGAAAAATGCTCGGTTAATAATTTTCTAATAAATTTGTATTTTTCTTTTTAAAAAACTTTGGTATAATAACACTATTAACACTATCAATTAATTTAATTTATGGGTAAAAGCCTATGTCGGCAGTTATAGTTTTGCCGGATGCTTTGGTTAAAAATACAAACAAAGAAGAACAGAAAGAACTTGCCGAGTTTTTTGATAAACTTGCCAAATCTTCAAGCGAAGCCACTATTTTAACTGCCGAAGAAAAGTTTGAAAAACGGTTAATTGAAGAAATATCCAAACTTCATATAAAAATTTCGGAAACCAGATCCGATATTGTTAAGTGGATGTCTATATTCTGGGTTGGACAGATAGGCGTATTAGTAGCTATCTTGAGTCTGTTTTTTAAACATTAAAGTTAGATTCCTAAAAACCGCAAGGGTACCGTCTTTGTCACAATATTGTATTATAGCATTTTTATGAAGCTAATTATTAAGTAATATTAATAAGTTATAAAATACAATAACCTGACTTTTAACTATAGAGACGTTTAAATTTAGATTTATATATTTTTATAGATTGAAACTGACGGAGGCAGCTTGATTAAATTATCGGCAGATAAAAACAGCGTATTGATTAAAGGTTTAAATAAACCGATAAAATCAGAAATAAATGTTCCGGGCGATAAATCAATTTCTCACAGAGCGGTAATGCTTGGTTCTATTGCAAGCGGAAATTCAATAATTTTTAATCTTTCTGTATCGCGAGATAACCTTGCTGCCGTCGCAGCGTTTAGAAAATTAGGCATTAGAATTGAGATGTTTGAAGAAAATAAAATTAAAATTCACGGCAACGGTCTATACGGACTTAAAGAACCGCAAAATATCATAAACACTTATAATTCCGGAACACTGACAAGGCTTATCGCAGGTATTTTAGCGGGAAACGATTTTTTTTCGGTATTATCGGGAGATAAATATTTAAATTCACGACCTATGGCAAGAATAATAGATCCTTTATTGCTTATGGGGGCTAAAATTTTTGGCAGAAAAAATAATTATCCGCCTTTATCCATAATAGGCTCAAAATTAAATCCGATTTACTATGATATACCTATACCTAGCGCACAAGTAAAATCATGTTTAATTTTTGCAGGATTGTATGCCGGCGGCAACACTATAATTTATGAGAAAAACAAAACAAGGGACCACTCCGAAAGATTTTTATCGCTTCAAGATTATCCGTTTACGGAAGAAGATACGGCTGACGGCGGAAATATAATAAATGTAAAAGGCGGCGGAGAGTTAAAGCCTTTTAATATTGAAATTCCAGGTGATTTTAGCAGCGCTGCCTTTTTTATTGCGCTGGGGCTTCTTTTAAAAGATTCCGAAATAACTATAAAAAATGTGCTTTTAAACGACAGAAGAGTCGGGCTTATTAATATTTTAAAGAAAATGAACGCAAATATAGAAATAATTGATTACAGAGAAGATTTTGAGAAAGTTGGAACGATTAAGGCGTCATATTCTAAACTATCGGCAATAAATATAACCGAAGAAGATGTTCCCGATATGATTGATGAATTTCCTATATTTGCGGTAATAGCATCTTTTGCCGAAGGCATTACGACTGTTCATGGGGCTAAAGAATTGCGTGTTAAAGAAACGGATAGAATAAAAGCTGTTGTGACTAATTTAAATAAATTCGGCATTAAATCCCAAGAATATGACGACGGCTTTGAAATTAACGGAAATCCTGATTATTCAGAGCAATTGTATAAGTTTAATAATTCTGAGCAGGAGTCTGCCCGTGTAAATAAGTCAAATAACTTTGACGGGTTAAGCAATTTAACCGAAAAAAAAGACGCCGGCAGCTTTTATATTAAATCTTACGGAGACCATAGAATAGCTATGTCTATGATAATTTTGGCTCTTTTATTGAAAAATAAAGAAACGGCAGTTAAGGATGTTAGATGTATAAATACCTCATTCCCCGGTTTTTTTGATATATTTAAAAAAATAACATTATAAATTATAATATATAATGTTTGTGAAATATTATTTATTAATATTTGCTGCTATGTTTAATTTTGTTTTAGAAATATTGAAAACTGAAAAATTTTTTATAGTTATTTTGCATCAAGAGGATATTATTTTTTAAAGCCTACATATAAAAAGATAATCAATAAAAAAAATAAGAGGGGCTATCTGATATTTCGTATAAGCCGTGATAGACTTAATTTTAATTTTAACAGAATAAAATATATTTAAAACTGTGTTAAACTATGATTAAAACATTAAAAGTTAAAAATTATAAGAGTTTAAGGGATGTAAAAATAAACTTTGGATATAAAAAAAATATTAGAAGAAAAAGAATTAATGTCGTCGGATATATTGGTTTATAACTATTGTTCAAAAAGTGATATAATTATATAAATTATATATAATATAAGCTTAACTAAATTTTAAATATTATTAATATTATGATTATAGAATTCAGAGTTGCAAATTATCTTTCCATAAAAGATGAGCAAATTTTGAGTTTTGCTGCTTCTTCTGAACACGAATTGGAAGAAACGCATACTATAAAATTAGATAAATATAAAATAAAAATTTTAAGAACGGCTGCTATATTCGGACCAAACGCTTCAGGCAAAACCAATATGCTTAAGGCAATAAATTTTATGAAAAATTTCATTATTAATTCTGCCAAAAATAAACCAGGTGAAACAACTTACGCTGTTCCTTTTAAATTTACGGATGGAAAATATAATATTCTCACTAAGTTTGAAGCAACTTTTCTTTTAGACGACGACATTATGTACACGTACGGTTTTAAATTAGACGAAAAAAAAGTTTATGAAGAATGGCTATTTTATTATCCTAAAAAATATAAAAAGACGCTTTTTACAAGAAAAAACATGGAATACAAATTCAGCAGCGATTTTAGAGGAGAAAATAAATCTATTTCTAAAATGACTAGAGAAAATTCTTTATTTTTATCGGCTGCAGCAGATAAAAATAATAAAATAGCAATGAGCGTTTACGGCTGGTTTATGAATAATATTTTTAATTTTAATCAAACAGATATTATATCTAACGCACTTTTTCATAAAAATATTTTAGATTATTATAAAAAACAGAATACAAAAAATGAAGTTATAAAGTTATTAAACAATGCAGATTTAAATATTACCGATTTTACAATTAAAAGTAAAAAATTAGGAGAGGAGTTTGCACCGTTATTAAATTTTCTAACAGGTCAAGGTATAACTATTAATAACAACAAAGAAGCAATTGATTTCAATAATGAGACCATAGATGAGTTAATATTTAAACATGATTATAACGGGATTTCCGCTGAATTAAAAGAGATGGAAGAATCAAACGGAACGCAAAAATTATTTTATATACTGCCGGTTTTCATTGATTTCAAAGGCATTATATTGATTGACGAAATTGAATCGTCTATGCATCCGTATGTAATCAATTCTTTACTGGATTATTTTTATAAGAATAATATCGCAACCCAACTTATTTTTACTTCTCATAATACCGATCTTTTAAATACCGAATTATTCAGAAGAGATGAAATTTGGTTTACCGAAAAAGAAACATCGGGAAACACAATAATTTTTTCTTTAAATGATATAAAACCTAAACCAAGATTGGACGATAATATAAAAATGCGTTATCTTTACGGAAAATACGGTGCTATTCCTAACATATAATATATAACATATAACATAATTTATTATAAAAGTTTAAAAGTATTAATTAAAAATAAGACATAAAATACTTAAATAATTAAATAATAAAGATGAATAAATTTGCCAGAAACAACAACACGCATAAAAAATATGAAGAAAAAAAGGCTGTTTTAATAGTCGGTGAAGGAAAAAATACAGAAAAAATTTATTTTAACCAGTATAAAAAAAGTAAAAAATTTAATAAAGTATCAATTACCGTGAAATCCGCAGGCAATACGACAGATGCGTCGGGGATAGTAAAATATGCATGTAATCTACAAGAACGCCATGATAAAGAAATATTTGAAAAAATATTTTGCGTTATTGATATGGACGTGACTGCTAAAGATAAAACAGTTGAAAATAATTTTACTAAAGCAAAAGTATTGGCTAAAAAATGCAAAATTGATTTAATTATTTCTATGCCATGTATAGAATTATGGTTTCTTTTGCACTTTAAATTTTATAACAAACCTGAAACAAATTGTAAAAATATAATAGATGAATTAATGGAATTTGAAAAAAATTATAGTAAATCCGAATCTAATTTAGAAAAGATAGACTTTTATAATAAATACTCGGATAATTTAATTATAGCTATTGATAATGCTAAGAAATTAGATTCAAAAAATAATTACAAATATAAGGAAGTATATCCTGTAACCTATATTTACAAAATAATAGAAGCTATTGAAAGATTTGAAAATACAAAAAAGAAAATTTAAAAACTATTCAAAATCCATGGCTGATATTTCTTTCTCCATCATGTAATCATCTATATTGCTTCTTCGGAGATAATCATTAATAAAACGGTTTACCGAATATTTTTCTAAAAAAAAGTTATTTATATTTTAGTTTAATGGTGACAGGGGAGCATTTGAAAATTGTTGAAAAATATTATATATTAATTTTAGGAGGCAGGTATGTTATTACGGGATTATAGGGAAAAAATTACTTCAGATCCTAATATAATGATGGGGAAACCTATAATTAAAGGGACACGCATAACAGTTGAACTTATATTAAGGAAGCTATCGGAAGATATGACCATTGAAGAGTTGCTTAAAGCTTATCCGCATCTTTCAAAGGAAGATATCCTTGCTGTTATTTCTTATTCTGCCGATGTAATTTCTATGGAGGAAATGATTGCATTTTAAAATCCTCGCTGATGAAAACGTTGATTTCAGAATTGTTAGAAAATTGACAGAAGCAGGTTTTGAAATCATTTCTGTTTTAAAATGCTGTTCTGGAATTTCGGATAAAGAAGTTTTAAAATTGGCAAAAAAACACAATGCTTTACTATTAACCGAAGATAGCGACTTTGGGGAATGGATTTTTTCGCATAAAGAAAAAACTACGGGTGTTATATTTCTACGTTATAAACCTTTTGAGTATGAAAATATATCTAACTTATTGATAAAAATTATTAAGAAATATGATATAAAATTATATGACAAATTTACTACAATTACTACGAAAAAAATAAGAATTAGAGAAATAACTTAAATAAATAATGAAAATAACGGTAGCTCCAAGCGCAGGTTTTTGTTTTGGCGTAAAAAGAGCAATAAATCTTGCAATAGACAGCGCATCAAAATTTGATTCCGAATTGAATACTTTAGGACCTATTATACATAATCCTCAAGTTGTCAGCCAATTGAAAGAGAAAAAAATATTTCCGGTAGACACTATTGATGAAATCAAATCCGATATGGTTATAATAAGGTCTCACGGTATCAAAGCAGATATAGAAAAAAAAATTTTACAAAAAAATATTGCTATTATAGACGCAACATGCCCTTTTGTAAAAAGGTCGCAAGAATATATCAGAAAAGCTTTTTTAGAAGATTATTTTATAATAATGGTCGGAGACGACAAACACCCCGAAGTTCAAAGCGTTATCAGTTTCGCAGATTCTTCAAGATATAAAGTCGTAAATAAATTAGAAGAGCTTAATAAAATAAAATTTGATAAAAAAATAGCGTTAATTTCACAAACTACCCAGGATATCAATTTTTATTTGTCTATAATTTACGAAGTGTTTAAAAAAACAAGTAAGGAGATTATAGTTTTTAATACTATTTGCGATGCTACAAAACTTAAACAGGAAGAAGCTGCTTTGCTTTCCTTTCAATCCGATATAATGATAGTGGTAGGCGGATATAATAGCGCTAATACGAACAAACTTAAAAATATTTGCAGGAAAATTCAGAATAATACATATCATATTGAAACTGAAGCGGAACTTAAACAAGAATGGTTTATAGGAGCCGAAAATATCGGAATTACGGCGGGTGCATCCACCCCTGATTGGATTATAGAAAAGGTTGTCGGAAAAATACAAAGTTTTGATATATTATAATTTTTTAATAGTATATAATTGTAACAATTTTTAGTCATCATTAATTATTTATTATTATTTTATAAAATTTTAAAATAGAAAAATTAAAATAGAAAAAATAGTTATAAAGGAAATAAAATATTTGCTAAATTATTAAAGGTGTGATAGATTAGATTTATTAATTTTAGGAGGTTACAACTATTATATGGCTCAAAAAAATTTTAAAGAAAGAATTAATGCAGACGGTGAACTTTCAGAGTTTGAACTTTTATTGGCATCTTACGATAATTTATCCAATCCCGGATTAATTAGAAAAGGGCGGATTATTAATATTGACGATAAGTTTATTTATGTCAATGTCGGCGATAAATCCGACGGAATTATTTCCATAGAAGAGTTTATTTCTGAAGACGGTCAATTAAATATTGAAGTTACCGTAGGCGAAACTATTGATGTATTTGTCGGTCAATATGATGACAGGATAGGCTATTTAAGATTATCTAAAGAAAAGGCGCAAAGTTTATCTATTCTTGACGATATAGAGGCGGTATATAACGAAGGTGGAACTATTAAGGGAACTATCGTATCTAAAACTAAAGGAGGATTAATAGTTGACCTTAACGGAGTGACGGCTTTTTTGCCGGGTTCTCAAATTGATATTAAACTAACTAAAGATTTTGACAGTTATTTAGGAAAAACATTAGATTTTGTAATAATAAATTTTAATAAGAGAACATGCAATATTATTCTTTCCCGACGCAAAATTATAGAAGACGACCTTAAAAAAATCAGAGAGAATGTTATAACAGAAGTGAATGAAGGCGATATAATAGAAGGTATAGTCAAAAATATTACGGATTACGGAGTTTTTGTTGATCTTGGCGGTATGGACGGTTTAATTTATATAACCGACGTCTCATGGAAAAGAATTTCGCATCCTTCCGAAGTTCTAAACTTAGGAGAAAAAATAAAAGTTAAAGTAATTAAATACGATAAAGAAAAAAATAGGGTATCGTTGGGTTACAAACAGCTCTTTCCGGATCCGTGGGAAAACGTTACCGAAAGACATAAGGTAGGGGATATAGTAGACGGTGTAATAATAAACATTACTGATTATGGCGCTTTTGTGGAATTAAACGATGATGTAGAAGGTTTAATACATATATCTGAAATGGCATGGGATAAGAAACAGTCCGATCCTAAGCTGTTTGTTACCAAAGGAGAAAAAATTAAAGCCGCCATTATAAGTATTGAACCTGAAACAAGAAAAATGTCGTTAAGCATGAAGCAATTGACGGAAAATCCATGGGATAGCATTAAAAACAAATATCCGGTCGGAACAATAGTAGAAACAAAAGTTAAAAATATATTTGAATTCGGCGTATCGGTTGAATTAGAAGATAATTTTGACGGATTTATCAAACAAAGCGATATTTCATGGACTAAAAGACCTAAACATCCTCAGGAAATATATAAAAAAAATGATGCCGTTAAAGCTGTTGTTATTAGTATTGACGATGAAAGACAAAGAATTTATCTCGGAATTAAGCAGCTGACGGAAAATCCATGGAAAACCGTTAATGAAAGATATTCTATGGGATCAAAAGTGGAAGGTAAAATATCAAATATTACAGAATTCGGGGTTTTCGTTTGTCTTGAAGAAGGCATAGAAGGATTAATACATAATTCAAAAATTCCTGAAAACTTTATTGATGAAAATAATATTAAAATTGGCTCAAATATTGTTTCCGAAGTAATTTCAATAGAGCCGGAAGATCAAAAGATAGGACTATCGCTTGTTAATGTAAACTAAAATTAAATTATTTTAAATTTTCTATTTTTTTGATTTGATAGATTAGGTTTGATAGACTTAGATAGATTAGATTAGATTAGTAATTTATTGCGGAAAAATTAAAATTATTATTTAAAATATAAATATATATAATGGAATATATTATTGTAAAGCGCGGCTTATTATAAAATATATTCCATTTTTAATACACAGGTGTTTATAATATGGGTAATTCGAAACATCCGTTTATTACGGGACTTGCCTTCCTGATTGTTTTTGTTGCCGTTTTCGGTTTAGGAATATATTTTATTTTATTCAATTTTCAATCCAAGCCGGGTTATAACGTAATTCGCGGCACTTCGGCATATGCTATAGGCGTAATAAATTTAGACGGAGCTATAACATCTTCTTCTAATTTTATTGCATTATTAAATTATTACAAACATGATTCTTACGTTAAAGCAATTGTTATAAAAGTAAATTCTCCGGGAGGGGCAGTTGCTCCGTCTCAGGCAATATACGAACAGCTTATGAAGTTTAAAAAATATAAAAAAGTTGTTGTTTCTATGGGTTCGGTGGCTGCTTCAGGAGCATATTACATTTCATCTGCGGCAAATAAGATTGTAGCAGAGCCGGGAACATTAACAGGTTCTATCGGCGTGATTATGGAAATGCCTAACGTTTATAAATTATTTAAAAAAGTAGGCATATCTTATAATTATATAGTCAGCGGACCTTATAAAGATATAGGCACTCCGTTCAAAAAAATGACTCCCGCCCAAAGAAAGAAAATGCAGGGTGTGGTTATGAACGTATACGGTCAATTTGTTAATGCCGTTGCTAAAGCAAGACATTTAAAAGTTTCTTATGTAAAAAAATATGCGAATGGAATGGTTTATTCGGGAGAGCAGGCTTTAAAACTGCATTTAGTAGATAAATTAGGAGATTTTCAGGATGCAGTTAAATCAGCGGCAAAATTATCCAATATTAAAGGTAAACCTACGATTATTTATCCTGTCAAAAAACAATCCCCCATTTTTCAATCTTTCATTAAAAAAGCGATTGAAACATTTATTCGCAAAATTGGGTCGGAAAGCAATCTGGCGGGCTTAGATTCTATGACTTCATTGAGATTAAATTTGTAATAATTATTTTAGGAATTTTTTCATATTTTTATAAAGAATATACCAATATATAATATTATAAATTGTCGTCTGCTTTATTGGAATTAATATTATAAAATTTGTATTTTATAATATTTTCATTGTATAATTTATAATAACAATTGCTTTAA
>JAKACI010000038.1 GCA_021821565.1 bacterium
AATTATACGGTAATTATATTTTAATAAAATAAGATTAAAATTAATAATTTTGTTTCGTTGGGTTGCCGGTGTGTTTTAATTTTTTATTTTATAGAGGAGGACAAATATGGAGAAGAAGAACGTCTTTTATGCTCAGTCGGGCGGAGTTACGGCGGTTATCAATGCGTCCGCATGCGGCGTGATAGAGACTGCACGCAGACATAAGGATGCTATCGGCAAGGTATATGCCGGTCGTAATGGAATCATCGGCGCATTGACCGAGGACCTTATAGATACAGACAAGGAGTCGGATAAGACTATCGCAGGGCTGCGATATACGCCGTCAGGTGCGTTCGGCTCATGCCGCTACAAACTCAAGAAATTGGAAGAGAACAAGGCGCAGTATGAACGTCTGATTGAGGTCTTTAAGGCGCATAATATCGGCTATTTTTTCTACAACGGCGGAGGGGATTCTGCCGATACCTGCTTGAAGGTTTCGCAATTGTCAGGGACACTAGGCTATCCTATTAAGGCGATACATATACCTAAGACCGTGGACAACGACTTGCCTATCACGGATTGCTGTCCTGGATTTGGTTCTGTTGCCAAATATATCGCGGTATCCACGCGCGAAGCGAGCTTTGACGTTGCCTCTATGGCGAAAACCTCCACTAAGGTGTTTGTGCTCGAGGTTATGGGGCGTCACGCCGGTTGGATCGCCGCTTCAGGATGTCTGGCAACCGACAATGACCATAATATACCAATCGTCGTTCTGTTTCCTGAGATAGCCTTAGATCAAGACAAATTTCTCACCAGGGTGAAAGAAAATGTGGAGAAGTTCTGTTATTGCACAGTCGTGGTGTCCGAGGGGACCAAGTGGTCAGACGGGCGTTTCCTTGCCGAGTCTAACACCCGCGATGCGTTTGGTCACGCACAGCTTGGTGGAGCGGCTCCAGTGGTGGCCAACTTGGTGAAGGAAAAACTTGGATACAAATGCCACTGGGCAGTAGCCGATTACTTGCAGCGTGCCGCGCGTCATATCGCATCCATGACAGATGTCAGACAAGCTTATGCACTCGGTAAGGCATCTGTCGAATTGGCGCTCAAGGGACACAATTCGGTAATGACTACGATTGTGCGAAAATCGGATGTACCTTACAAGTGGAAGGTTGGCATGGCAGACCTGAAAGACGTGGCCAATAAGGAAAAGTTAATGCCGATGAGCTTCATCTCCAGAGATGGTTTCGGTATTACCCAAAAATGCAGGAAATATCTGCAGCCTTTGATCCAAGGTGAGGACTATCCTCCTTATAAGGATGGACTACCTGATTATGTCACCCTTAAGAATGAGGCCGTACCGAAGAAATTGAAGGGAGAGTTCAGTATTTAAGCATGGTGAAGCTGTTTATTGCATAATATAATTACTGTATAATTAAATTATAACTAATTGATAGGGTTTGGCACAAAAATGTGAACGGTTCCTGAATATATGAACTATAAATTTTTATAAACAATCAAAGATATTTTTATGATTTACAAAAACAGCGCATATCAAAAGTTAAATATTATATTTACCTTTATGCCTATTATTATAATGTTTTCGGTATTTTCAATAACTGAAAAATCGTACCCTATCAACCCTAATTCTGTAGCTCCAAATTTTAATCTAAAGATATTAAATAATAATTTTTCCGGCTATAAAAATATTAATATTGTATAAAACATATCAACTCTTAATATTGTTTTTTATCCACTTTTGAGTGAGTTCCACAAAAGCCGAAACGGCAGGAGGAAGGTCTTTAGAGGGGGTTACCGAAGCAAGACCTATTCTGCGTTTTAATGCGGGTTCAAGCGATAAAATCCGCACATTAGGTAAATCCTGAGGCAATGCGAATTTCGGTATAATAGCTATCCCCAGACCTTCTTTAATCATAGCCAATAGTGTTCCTATATTGCTTACTTTGTATTTCCACGGCGGAAGTTTACCCGTTGACGATTTAAACGCCTTTTTTACTAATAACTGACAGTTGCTGTTCCACGTTATCATCATGGGATATTTAGCCAATTCCTCAATGCTGATTGAATTTTGAGCTGCCAAAGTATGGGCTTCAGGTAAAACAACCATCATATCATCGGAGATTACAGGAATAGTTTCAAGAGTATTGCACGGAAATGTAATAAATCCTATATCTATCGTTCTTGATAAAATCCAGTCTCTTATTTCTCCTTCCGTTCCTTCAAATATTTTTAAATCAATTTTAGGATATCTCAACTTGAATAAACGCATTATTCCGGGAAGAAAATTAGTTGAGACGCTTCCGAAGCTTCCAATTTTTAACTGTCCGGTTTTTAGTCCCAATGAAGCGCTTACTTCTTGTCTTATCTGTTCCATGCTTGCCGTAATCCTTCTGGCATGTTTCAGCACTTTATCGCCTGTTTCGGTAGTACAAATCCCGTCTTTTCCCCTTTCTATAAGTTTTATGCCCAATTCAGACTCTAAATCAGATATAGAATGACTTACCCCCGGCTGCGTAATATAAAGTTCTTCCGCCGCCTTAGAAAAGCTCTGTAGTTCAATTACTTTGATTAAAACCGCCAATTGATTTAACGTCATTATGATTTACTCATATACTATATAAATATTATTCATTTTACTTATAATTTTACTAAATTTATAATAGCAGAATATTTAATTAAATTAAAGGGAATTTTATTGCCTAAAACCGCTGTATTTTATAAGTAACAAAAGAAGTAACATATGAGCGTAAAGACATTAGTATCATAATTAGTATATCAAGGAGGTGCTTTTATGAATCGTTTAAAGTTCATTATATTGATTGTGTTGACCACTGCGCTGATGGGGTCGGCTTTTTCCGTAATTAAAATGGGCGACATGTATGCATCGCCTTTAATGTTTGCCGCGATACGTTTCATTCTGGCTGGACTATTGCTGGCTTTCATTGTCGGAATTATGCGAATGCCTCATCCAAAACATCCAAGCGAATGGCTTTACGTTGCAGTGATTGGATTTTTTCAAACAACAGGTGTTTTTGGAGCTATTTTTTTGAGTTTGCGCACCATTACTGCGGGGGAATCCTCTATTTTAATATTTGTAAACCCTATATTAGTTGTTTTATTTAGCGCATTTATCGGCGTGCGGTATCGTTTGCTGCAGTGGATTGGGGTTATTGTCGGCTTTATCGGTGTAGTAATACTAATCGGATTTCACCCTTATTATCAAGTAGGCGTGTGGATAGCGTTATCTGGTGCGGTATTTTGGGCAATAACCACATTGTTGGTTAAGCGGGTGGCCAGTTTTATAAACATTTGGGTGCTTACTGCTTATCAAATGCTGATTGGAGGAATATTACTCTTTTTTATCAGTGAAATTTTTGGGCATCCGTATGTCGTTTTCAATTTTTCATTTGCTTTAATTGTTCTTTGGCTTGCTATTATGAGCTCCATTGTGCAATTTGGAATCTGGTTTTATTTAATTCAAAAAAACAACCCAGGGAAGGTTAGCTCTTTTTTATTTTTAGCTCCGCTGTTCGGAGTTTTGTCAGGATTAATCTTATTACGCGAACCCGTCACTTTGCAAATAATTATAGGCGGCTTTTTTATTTTGGCAGGTATATTTCTTGTCAATAGACCGGAATCCCGCCGAACAATACTGGAAAAAGCGGAAATGGAAACAGAAGGCAACCCTTAAATAATTGTTAAAATGTATTAATGTATGATTGATATAGCAGGCTGCTATATTTTATAGATTATTATATTTACTAAATCTTATAACAGTATTTTGGCTAAATTTGTTTTTAATTAATTAAATTGTTTATGCTATAGCTTTTAATAAAATAATTAAATATAATACATTAAACCGTATAAATAATTTTTATGGTATATTAAAAAGTATCGTAAATTTAAAAAATATCAAGAGGTAACCTTATGCCGCTAAGAAAAGAGGGATAGATCCCTTAAAAATAGACCCGTGGTATTTTCCTGATAAAGCGAAATATAAAAGCCTGCTTGAAGAAAAAGGTTTTTTTGTGGAATTCATTGAACTATTTAACAGACCTACTTTATTAGATGGCGATATTGAAGAAGGATGGCTTGATATATTTTGCAAAAACTTTTTAAACGTTATTCCAGAAGAGGAAAGAAATGAATTTATAAAAGAATTAGTAACCGCCCTTAAACCTAAGTTATGCGGCAAAAACGGCAAATGGACAATTGATTATGTAAGGATAAGGATTAAAGCGATAAAACAGTAGCTATTGCAGCGCGCTGACAATCGTACCTTGAATTTAAGCAAGAATTGCCCATAAAGGCCGTTTATAACTTTATATTTTATATAATGAAGAATAAAAATTATGGATATTAAAAAAATAATTGAAAAATACGTCAAAGAAGATTTAAGACGGAAAAAAGCAAAATTTTTTAAGAAAGATTTAATGCTTATTTCTCATTTTGATAAGCCTAAAAAAAAGATAAATATAGCTGTTAAAATAATTAAAAAATAATTAATATTAGCGATAAAATATAATGATAAAATAAAATAATGAATATCACCCAAGTCCTTATCTTTGATACCGAAACAACAGGCATAACGGATCCTGTTTTGATCGAAGCCGCAGGTATTTATATAGAAGGCAGCCCTTTAGATAAACAAGAAAATTCTTTTATCCAAAGATATAATCCGGGAAAACCTATAAGTTTCGGCGCTATGGCTATTCACAATATCTTAGAAGATGATTTGATAAATTGCCCTTTATCCTCTGAATTTAAATTAGACGATCGGGTAAAATACCTTGTAGGTCATAATATTGATTTTGATTGGTCTGTTATAGGAAAGCCTAATGTGAAAAGAATTGACACATTAGTTATGGCAAGAGAGGTTTTTCCTAAATTAGATTCTCACAGTTTACCGGCTTTAAGCTATGCCTTATGTGAACCGGACAGAAGAAAAAAGTTAAGAGAAACATTGAAGAATACGCATAATGCTTTAGTAGATGTTAATTTATGTTTAGATATACTAAGAAAAATTTTGACGATAAAAAATGAGCTTCATTCCTGGAATGCCATCTGGACATTTTCAGAAGAAGCAAGAATACCTAAAACAATGTCTTTCGGCAAGTACAAAGGAACGCTTATAAAGGACATTCCCGATGATTATAGAGATTGGCTTAAGAAACAACCGGATATTGACGAATATCTTTTAAAAGCGCTGAATTAAATTAATATAATAAATTGTAAAATAATATTTAATAATATAAAAATTATACATGTGAGGTTATTAAACGCAATTTAAAAGCGCACCGTTTTTGCAATCACAAGTACATTATTATTTTAATTAGTTATAATATTTTTAATTTACATATTTATTATATATATAATAAATATTTTTATTTAAAAAAAGAAAAAAATATGATTTAATATTAATTAACATTATTTAAAAAATGTACTGACGCAAAAAATTAAACATTCCCTTATAATTAGGTAATATTTTACAATGCCTACATATAAAAAAGCACGTAAAATATTTAAAGATATTAAAAGATTAAGACAAATATTTTATGTTGCCTCAAAATATGGATTTGGCGATCTTATAGAGAGATTGAGTCTGCAGCAATACATCCCGTTTCATGAGCGTATTTTAATTAAGATAGTAATAGGCAATAAAAATAAAAAAATAGACGAGCCTATTGAAAAACGGCTAAGGCTTGCATTTGAGGAACTTGGTACTACCTTTATAAAATTAGGGCAGATCCTATCTTCAAGGCCGGATCTTATAACCCCCGAGTTTGCAAAAGAATTTTATAAACTTCATGATGAAATGACCTCTATTGATTATAACACTATAAAAGCAGTAGTAACGCAAGAATTAGGAAAAGACATAGAGAGCATCTTTGAAAAGTTTAACAAAGTTCCGCATGCGGTAGCTTCAATTGCTCAGGTTCATAAAGCTGTTTTAAAGAATGGCAAAGAGGTTGTCGTAAAAATAAGAAAACCCGATATTGGCAGAACTATAGAATCCGATATCTCAATTCTTTCCTTCTTCGCCCCCTTGGTTGAAAAATTTATTCCAGAGTCAAAGATGTTTAATCCTGTCGGTATAGTGGATGAATTTTCAAAAGCTATACGCAAAGAGCTTGATTTTAATATAGAGGCTTATAACTGTATAACTTTTGGAGAACATTTTAGGAATAGCAGCGATGTGTATATTCCAAAAATTTATCAGGAATATACAACAAGAAAAATATTAGTCATTGAACTCTTAGAGGGCAAAAGAATTAACGACGTAGATTTACAAAAGCTATCTCCTGCTTTTAAAAAGCTGACGGCAGAGAAAATAGCTAATGCTTATTTTAAGCAGATACTTGAAGACGGATTTTTTCATGCAGACCCGCATCCTGCCAATATACTTATAATGGATGACGGTAAAATAGCATTTCTTGACTTTGGCATAGTGGGGAAAATTGACAAAATAGCTATTACAAGCGTAATAAATACATTTGAAGGACTCATGACTAAAGATTTTAGAAAATTGGTAAACCAGTATGTAAACCTTGGGTTTTTTGATTCCAATATTGAAGACTTAAACGATTTTAGAGAAGAATTTACTAAACAATTGAGCGATTTTTTAAGCCCGTATTATGATAAATCCCTGAAAGAAATAGATTTAAGCGCTTACATTTCCAAAGTTTCAGAGATGTTCGGCAAATTTAAAATTAAAGTTCCGTCGGATTTATTTCTTATAAATAAAACGCTAATTCTTTTGGAAGCATTAATAAAAGAGCTAGACCCGGATTTCAAACTGATTGACGCAGGCTTAAAATATTCAGAAAATGCCGCTAAAAAACAGCTGCTGGAAACATTCCGATTAAAGCGATTTAAAGAAATTTATTACGACTTCTGGGAACTTGCTATTATTTTTCCTAAACAATTAAAGAATATTCTTGATAAGTTAGCTCGAGATTTGATTAGAATTGAGATAAGGACACCTGATATTGAAACACTTTCAACCAGTTTAAATAAAACCTCAAGCAGAATTTCTTTTAGTCTGATTATTGCTGCGCTAATAGTAGGCTCATCCTATTTGATGAATTCTACTGCGGCAAGTGGCGACTCCATTATCCAAACACTCGGGATTATCGGCTATATTGTAGCTGTAATATTAGGATTGTGGCTTGTTATCAGTATAATTATGTCGGGCAAATATTGATTATCCTAAATTGAAAGATATAATTTTCTCAAATACCCATATTTTAGGGTATTATTTTGTTGATAGAAGAATTGATTTATTAGTTAAGGATTTAAATCAATCTTATTATCTTTGTCTTTCCGCATAACAATCATTTTTAATATAATAAATGAATTATGTAAAAATAAATCAATATAATATATAATATACTATTTATAATTTCCTCTTTTTTTATTTATTTTAATAAATGGCTAAATTTAAAAATATTAAAAATAATAACAAAAAAAATAAAAACAAATCTAAGAATAAAATAGTTCAGCCCGTTAAAATATTTTTTACAGGAGGTATATCTTCAGGAAAATCAAAATATGCCGAGGACCAAGCGTTATCTATTTTAAATAATAATTTGAGTTTAAACCAAATAAATTTAAATAGAATCAACTTAAATGAAGTAAACATAAAAGCCTGCAATTATCAAAATATTGAATATATAAAATTTGTTAAAAATTTAAATATATTGCATTTTATCGCTACTGCAAATTCTTTATTGTCGGATAACGAAATGAAAATAAAAATTGCAGAACATAAAGCAAAACGCTCCGAACTTTTTATAATCCATGAAGACTTTGATGATTTAGAATTTGAAATTGGTAAAATATATAATTCAATTTCAGTTTTACCTTCTAATAATAGTATAATATTAATTGATTCTATGACCGCTTGGCTTTCCGGAATTTTTACGGATTTAGCAAAATACGACATTGCTTTATCTGCGCTAAACGCCCTTTTTGATTTAATTAACAAATTAGATTGTTCTTTTATTTTTGTAAGCGATAATTTAAGTTTTAATCTGGTTCCTCAAGATGAATATGTCAGGAAATTTATAAATTTAAATGGATTGATGGAACAAAAAATTTCTTCAATATCTGATTTTGTTTATTTAGTGGTTGCGGGAAATATTTTAAAATTAAAATAAATTAAAATAAATTCAAATAATAACAATAATTATATTTTAAAGTTATATTTTAAAAATACAGTAAAAGATATACCTAAAGAAAATATACCAAACAAAAATTTACTAAAATAAACCATACTTAGATATACTAAACAAAAGCCTAATAAATATAGAATAAAATAAAACATGCTTAATGAGAACATTTATAATTTAAACAACTTAAATAACTTAAACAAAGAAAAATTATTATCATTAATTAAATCTATTCCGGCGATTGATAAAAAAAAATATTATAAAATTGCAGAAAGCCGTTTAAATAAACTTATTAAACCAAAAGGGAGTCTCGGCAGACTTGAAAAATTTGTCTGCGACGTTGTTGCTATTACAGAAAATAAAAGACCTGTCGTAAAAAATAAATATATCTGTGTTTTTGCAGGGGATCACGGAGTTGCTTTTGAAAATGTGAGCGCTTTTAAGCAGGAAGTTACAGCTCAGATGGTTGCCAATTTTTTAACCGGCGGAGCTGCGATTAATACGATTGCAAATTCGGTTAATGCTAAAGTTGTTGTTGCCGATGTCGGAGTTAATAGAGATTTCGGCGATGATTTTTTAAACAACGAAAACTTTATCAATGCAAAAATAAATAAAGGAACTAATAATATTTATATAGAACCTGCTATGAGTTATGATGATGCGCTTAAATCTTTATACGCAGGCATTAATATAGCCGAAAAATTAATTAAAGAAGGCGCAAATATCTGTTCAACAGGGGATATGGGTATTGCAAATACCACGCCGTCTTCAGCTATTGTCAGCTTTTATTCCGGAGTTGAGCCAAAAATGATTTGCGGATATGGAACAGGCGTAGACAGGAAAACTATATACAAAAAAGTTATGATTATTGAAAAAGCGATTAAACATAATATTATAGATAAACAGGATCCCATTAGCGTTCTTTCGGGCATAGGCGGTTTTGAAATAGGAGCTATCGCCGGTTTTATTATCGGATGTGCATTAAAGAAAACACCTGTCGTAGTTGACGGATTTATATCGACGGCAGGAGCCGTTATAGCCGCTAAATTAAATAATAATTGTTTAGACTATATGTTTTTAGGGCATCTATCAAAAGAAAAAGGGCATAAGACGGCTGTTGCTTTAATTAACAAGAAGCCTATTTTAAATTTAGATATGCATCTTGGAGAAGGCACGGGAGCAGTTTTAGCAATGAAAATTATAGAAGCGTCTATGGATATGTATAATAATATGCTGACATTTGACGAAGCAAATGTTATCGCTTCAAATAAAAATAAATAAAATTATGATGAATATAATAAAAAGTTTTTTAAATGCAGTTAGTTTTCTTACAATTTTTAATTTTGATCCAATAAATTCAAATGATAAAAATAAAACATTAGTAAAATCTATAAAATTTTTTCCTTTAGCAGGATTATTTATAGGATTAATTATAGCCTTTATATATATTATTTTTGATAAAATTACATCATCCGGCAGTATTGCTTCAATAATTTCAGTACTCGGTCTTTTTATTATTACGGGAGGGCTGCATTTTGACGGTCTTTCCGATACTTCCGACGGTCTTATGGCATTTTTAAAAACAGGGGACAAAAACATATTTTATAAAGCTATGAAAGATTTAAATACCGGACTTGCAGGCACAATGAGTGTTATATTCTATATAATTATATTATATGCAATAATATTGGATTTTAATTTTTTTCAAGCAGACCAGAAAATTTATGGAATTTATGCTTTAATTACTTTCCCTGTTGTAGGCAGATATGTTATTGTTTTAATGTCTTATTTCACGATTACGCCTGAAAATTTTAAGGGTATC
>JAKACI010000039.1 GCA_021821565.1 bacterium
AGGTATCTTTAGATATAATTCCTTTCCCTGTAAAATTACTAAATAATTCTTCCGTTTGCGTATTAATTCCTTTAGTATTAATAGTATTAAAAAATGATACTCCGTTATGTATTTCATAACCGTCAAGCAATATTTCATTTAAATCATCCGGAAAAAAATCTGATTTATTATTAATTTTATACTTTTGATTAAAAAGTATTTTTTCTTTTTGCATTACTGTTTCTATATCAAAAAAACCAAAACCTTCAATATTTGATTCTTGAGATTCTATATGCATAGGGTCATTGATGATTGTTCCCATCATTTGAAATCCGCCGCATATACCCATTATAATGCCTCCCGAATTATGATAATAATTTTTAATACGATTAAATAATCCGTTTTCTTTTATTTTTTTCAAATCTGAAATGGTAGATTTGGTTCCGGGAATAATAATTATATCAAAACTCTTTAAATTCAAGGAAGTTTTTTTATTAAATGATTCTTTAATAAAAGAAATATTAAATCTCTCATCAAGAAAAAGCGGATCAAATTCATTAAAATTTGAAATACTATCTAAATGTATAATTCCAACTTTAAATTTACTGTTTTCATTCTCATAAAGTTCAAATTCGTTATCTTCAAGTTTTTGAGGGTTTAGGTTCAGGTTGCCTTCTTTATAATAATTATCCTGATAAATATTACGTTTAAAAAAACCGTTTGTATTAATTTCAATATTATTTTTTGGCGAATTATAGTTTTTAGAAATTATTTTTTTGATTTTGTCATAATATTGCAAACTTAAACTGTCTTCTGCTTCTATATACAGATTTTCTATATATGGTATAACTCCCAGACACGGCATGCCCACTTTTTTTTCTATTATTTCAATCCCTGGTTTTAGAATTGATTCATCTCCTCTGAATTTATTAATAATGAACCCTTTTATTAATTTTTTCCATTTATCGGGTAAAAGCATTATCGTACCGTAAATTGACGCAAAAACTCCTCCGCGTTCTATATCTGCTGCAAGTATTACGGGAATATCGTAAATCTCAGCAAAACCCATATTTGCAATATCTACATCATAAAGATTAATCTCTGCCGGACTGCCTGCGCCTTCAATAATTATAATATCGTTTTTGCTTAGTAAATATTCAAAATTTTTTTTTATTACTTTAATAAATTCATTTTTTTTAGAATTATACTCTTGGAAAGTCATATTGCCAAAAAATTTCCCATTTACAATCAGATGCATTAAATTATCTTTTGAAGGTTTTATTAAAATAGGGTTCATAAATTTCGTAGGTTTGATACCTGCCGCTTCAGCCTGCATGGACTGTGAACGGGCAATTTCGCAGCCGTCATCCGTTACATAACTGTTTAAAGACATATTTTGAGGCTTAAAAGGGGAACAGATAAAACCATCGTTTGAAAAATAACGCAAAAAACCTGCCGTTAACGAACTTTTTCCCGCGGAACTTGTTGTTCCTTGAATCATTAAATATTTATTAGTCATTAATTTTTTACAAATAATCGGCTTAATTTTTTTCTTCAGATATAACTTTAAGAAAAACATTGACTATTTTTGGGTCAAATTGGGTTCCTGAACATTTTTTTATTTCCTGCAAAGCTTCTCCTTTCGGCAAGGCTTTTCTGTATGGACGATCGGTAGTCATTGCGTCAAAAGTATCAATAACGGCGATAATCCTTGAACCTATAGGTATAGAATCGCCCTTTAATCCTTCAGGGTACCCCTTGCCGTCGTATCTTTCCTGATGATGCAGGACAATATTGGCAACCGGAGCTAAAAATTTTATTTTTTTTAATAAATTAAAACCTATTTCAGGATGTTTTTTTATTTCTTCATACTCTTCATCCGTAAGTTTCCCCGGTTTATTTAAAACAGAATCTCTTATGCCTATTTTTCCGACATCGTGTAATACGGCGCCGTATTTTATATCTCTGATAGCAATTTCGTTCAAACTTAATTTAGCAGCTATTGACGTCGCATATTCCACAAGTCTGTCTCCGTGACTTTTGGTATATTCATCTCTTGCTTCTATTGCTTCAGACATTGAATTAATAGTTTCAAAATGCGACTCTTCCACTGCATTAAGACTCTCGGCATTTGACAATGCCACAGCAATAATATCCGAGACGGCAGATAAAAAATCTAATGAATCGGGCAAATTAGCCAAATTGTTTGAATGAATGTTTATATGTTTGATTTTACGTTCACTCTTCTTATTTTCTTCTTGTAAATTTTTATAAATATTATCATTTAAAAGAAAAATAAATCCAATAAAATTTTTTTCCGTCTTAAGCGGAATTACTACCTCTGTTAATGCGTACAAGTCCTTTAAACAATCGTCTTGCGTTTCAGATATATTATTATGTTTGCTGAAATTTTCAACTTCAAGCTTGTTTTTTATCGTACCTTCAAAAATATTCTTATTAAAGTTTCTAACGGTAGGCTTAAAATTTTTTAAACAATCTAAGCAGACTCCCGTGCCTGCGAGAAATGATGACGGCAGGCTATTAGGCAGCGGCTGGTTTTGATTATCTTCGGCATTATCTAAAGTGCATATAATATTACCATCGTCATTGCAATTGTTATTTTTATTTTCTATAATTTCAGTATCATAAGTTTTCCCTTTTCTTCTTGCATATAATTTTAATAATTTGAGCCGTAAATGTCTAAAATAGTGGCATTCTGCGCATTTTGATAAAATTACGTCAGATTTATCGCATTTTATAAAATTACAATTTAGACCTTCATAATTTAAACCTTCAAAGCTATCAATATTATATTTTTCTATATCAGATAATTTTTGATAAAATTTTTCGTTTAAATAAATACATTGAAAATTAGGGTAGGTATAACAGTGCAGTATGCTGTTGTATAATTCGCATTCAGGTTTGCCGCAATTAAAAAATTCATAGCAAAATTTATTTTCTTCTTTATCTACAAAATATACTGCGGCACCGCTGGTGCCTGTAAATTCTATTAATTTATCTACGCTTAGACTTAAAATATTAGATAAATCAAGCGAAGACGAAACAAGATTTGACATAGAAAGAAGCGTGCTGATTTTTTCATTTTGCTGTTTTTGATTAAGATATAAAAAATTGGCATTTTCAAATAACGTTGAATTATAAATAAATATTCCACCCAATAAAGCGATAAAATTTCCGATTTCTTTTTCCTGCTCCGTAAATTCGTAAATATCTTCGGAATAAATATTTAGCGCTCCAAGAACTAACGGTCCTGCAAAAATGGGTATGCTTAAAAGAGAACGCATTCCTGAAAATTGTTTTTCAACTTCATAGCAAACATCGGTTAAGTCTTCTTTAAAATTTTTAATAACAATAGGCTCGCCGTTTTCAATAACGGAACCTATTATAGATTCTCCCATATTAAGCGTAAAATCTTTTTTTATAAATTGATTTTCTTTATAATACTTTACGCAATTTATTTTATCCGATAATTCAGGACCTCCGGGTTTAATAAGTTCATCATCTACAATAAATATCGTAATTAAATCACTCTTTATAAATTTTGAAGCTGTTACGGAAATTTTCTCATAAACATCTTCTTTTGAATTTTTTGACAATAAATCTTTGGACATAAAATATGCTATTTCCGGGAATTCTACCATAAATAATTAATCCTGCGAGCAAGAGGTTAAATTTTTATACCAAATATTTAAATTTTATTATATTTTTTTGTTTTAAATATTTGTTTTTAATTAATTTATATTTCAATTTAAGTATTTTGACTCGTCCTGCCAATGTTTATCCATTTTTTAATTCTTTCGTCTCTAATTATATCCGGTTTTTTATCTTTTAAATCATTGATAGCTTTAATTATAGTATTTTTTAAATTAGCAGCCGCATCAAATTTATTTCTATGCGAACCGCCTAACGGCTCGGGTATTATGCCGTCTATAATCTTTAGATTTAATAAATCTTTAGCGGTAAGCTTTAACGCATTTGCGGCTTCTTCAGTTTTAGCTATATCTTTATATAAAATAGAAGCGCATCCTTCGGGCGATATTACTGAATATATAGAATATTCAAGCATAAAAACCTTATCTGCCGCGCCAAAAGCAATCGCTCCTCCGCTTCCTCCTTCGCCTATTATTACCGATATAACCGGAACTTTTATATTAAGGAGCGTGTAAATTGAACGCGCGATCGCTTCCGATTGACCTCTTTCTTCCGCTCCCAGACCGGGATATGCGCCAGGGGTATCTATAAACGTTACGACAGGGATTAAATATTTTTCCGCAAGTTTAAAAAGTCTTTGAGCTTTCCTGTAACCTTCAGGATTAGACATTCCAAAATTTCTCTGCATCTTATCTTTTGTGGTTCTGCCTTTCTGATGCCCGACTATAAGAACTCTTTGCGGTTTTGATGCAGCATTGTCTTTTTTAATAAACCCGAACCCTCCGACAACAGATCTGTCGTCCATAAATGCTCTGTCTCCATGCATTTCTATAAAATTATCGGTAATAATGTCTATATAATCTAAAGTGTAAGGTCTAGACGGATGCCGAGAAAGCTGAGCAATCTGCCAGCTGTTTAAATTTTTAAATATTTCATTTATCACCTTATCTTTTTTAATTTCAAGGTTTTTTATTTCTTCATCTACATTGGCTATGCCGCTAAGATTAAATGTTTTTAGTTCCTCTATCTTATTTTCAAGTTCGCCTATAGGTTTTTCGAAATCCAACAAGTATGCTGCCATAATTTTTATTTTATTTTATTTTATTTTATTTTATTTTATTTTATTTTATTTTATTTTATTTTATTTTATTTTATTTTATTTTATTTTATTTTATTTTATTTTATTTGTTAAAATATTATAAATAATTATTTTTTATATAATTTAAATTATTTTTATATTTTGAGCAATATTTGTTTTTTTTAAAGCTTCTATATCCACCAATATATCTTCATTGAGTCTTATTTCTATATTTCTTGCTTTTATTAAAACTTTAGATGTTCCGCTGCAATCTATCAATCCTGTTTTTAACCGCTTTATAAATTTTTTTAATTCTTCTTTGTCTTTATCATATAGGTTTTGCGGTGTAATTTCAATAACACATAAATTATCATTTTTATTTGGGATATTTTTTAAACTTTTATTGTTTTTAATAATATAGCTGTCTAAAAAATCAATTGTTTCTCCGATAATTTTAACGTTATAATCGCGTGCGTCAAAATCTGAATTTTCTATAAAACTTTTGCTATTTTTATCTTCATTTTCACTGTCTTCATAAGAGTTCTTATTATTTGAAGATAAAAAATCTTCTTTTAATGCAGTTTCGTCAATCCTGCCGGAAATTACTACAGGTTCTGAAGTATTAAATATGTTTTCATATTTTATATAATTTTTAGGAAAAAAAACAGCTTCAACCGACACATCGGTATCGCTTAAAATAAATGATGCCATTTTCTCATTGTTTTTAGTGTTATGTATTTTTAACTGGTTAATGACTCCGCATAAAATATATTTCTTTTTATCATTTTGAGAATATTTCAGATTTTTTCCGGTATTTTCAGTATTATTTTTATATGTATTTAAAATGCATTCTTTTATCAGCGATGAAATTGAATAATCTGTAATAAGCTGAATCTTTTCTTCATAACCGTCTAAAGGATGTCCTGAAATATAAAAACCTATAGCCTCTTTTTCATAAGCTAAAATCTCTTTCTTATTATACTGATTATACTGATTATACTGATTATACTGAATTTTAGAAATATCATCCGAAGAAATAATATTATTAAATTCGGAAAAATTACTATCATCAGATTCTGCATTAAATAGCAGCGGCAATTCAAATTCGTCCGATGATTTTTTTTGTTTTATAGAAGCAGCTTCTTGCATTACTTTCTCTAATTTTTCAAGCATATCTCTTCTTGTCTTACAACCGTTAATATCTGCTATATCTATTATATCTAAAGCTCCGCTTTTAATTAAATTTTCTATAGTTCTTTTATTAACTTTTCTGGTATCTACTCTTGAACAAAAATCAAGTAAATTTTTATATTTACCGTTTTCTCTTTCAGATAAAATAGATTCAATAGCAGCATCTCCGACATTTTTTATAGCTCCGAGCCCTATCTGTATAACGTTTTTTTCGTCTAAACCCGCCGCTGTTTCTATGGCATATTTTGGCGCATTTTTAATTAAATTTTCTTTAATATCGGGGTGATTCTTCAACGGTAAAACAGTAAAATGTTTCGTAGAATAATTCACGGAAGGAGCAATTATTATTGATTGATTAGCTTCATTAATAATCTTCGCAAGTTTATCCGTATTTGACATTTCGCTTGAAAGCAAAGCTGCGATAAAATAATCCGAGTAATTAGCCTTAAGATACGCAGTCATATAAGCGACTAGAGCATAAGCGGCAGAATGAGATTTATTAAAACCGTATTCTCCGAATTTTGTTATAAGCGAAAATATTTTTTCGGAAATATTATTGTCAATATTGTTATTTTTGCATCCTTCTATAAATTTATTTCTCATTTTTTCAATTAGTTCGGCGTTTTTCTTGCCGACGCCTTTTCGGAGAACATCGGCGTCTCCCATAGAAAAATTAGCTAATTTAATAGCAATTCTCATTATCTGTTCCTGATATAATATTACGCCGTATGTTTCTTTAAGAATGTCCTGCAATAACGGATGTAAATATTTAATTTTTTTAACGCCGTTTTTAGCTTTAATAAAATCGTCAACCATACCGCTGCCGAGAGGACCCGGTCTATATAGCGCAACAAGAGGAATAATATCTTCAAGCGATTTTGGAGCTAATTTTAAAAGCAGTTCTTTCATTCCCGAACTTTCAAGCTGGAAAACTCCCGTAGTATCTCCGTTTGAAAGAAGTTTGGCTGTTTTTGGATCGGCTAAATCTATATTATAAATATCGAATTCTTTTTTTATGCCGTTATTCTTGTCGGCTTCATTAATAAGATTTATTGCTTCTTTCATTACGGTCAAAGTTTTAAGACCTAAAAAATCAAATTTTATAAGACCTATTTTTTCAACGCCTTCCATTGTGTATTGCGTTGCAACGACATCGCCGTCTTTAGAACCTTTATATAGAGGCAGATACTCATCAAGGGGCTTATTTGCAATAACAACGCCGGCTGCATGAGTTGAAGCATGTCTTGTGAGACCTTCAAGCTTTTTCGCTATTTCTATTAATTTTTTGACTTTTTCATCGTTTTGTATCAGTTCTCTTAGTTTAGGTTCCTCTTTTATAGCTTCATCAAGAGTGATCTTCAGCGTATTCGGAACTAACTTTGCAATTTTGTCTACTTCGCTATACGGCATATTTAATGCGCGTCCAGTATCTCTAATAACGCCTTTGGCAAGCATTGTTCCAAAAGTAATTATTTGCGAAACATTGTTTTCTCCGTATTTTGAAGCGACATACTTGATTACCTCATCTCTTCCGTTAATGCAAAAATCGCTGTCTATATCAGGCATGCTTATTCTTTCCGGATTTAAAAATCTTTCAAACAGCAAATCATATTTTATGGGATCTATGTCGGTAATTTTTAAACAATAGGCAACTAAACTTCCGGCGGCGGAACCTCTTCCCGGCCCCACTGGAATATCATGCTCTTTTGAGTATTTGATAAAATCGGACACTATTAAAAAATAGCCTGCAAATTTAGATTTTTTTATTACGTCAATTTCTCTTTCAAGTCTTTGGCTGTATTCCTCAATCTTTGGCTGATAAACGGGATTACTGTTTATTCTTTCTTCAAATCCTTCTCTTGCATCATGTTCAAACAATTCTTCCATGTTTTCGCTGCCTGCAGCTGCAGCACTATCATTTATGTTAGTATGCTGCGCGGCGGTAAGATAATTATTTTGATTAACTTTTTGATTAACTGCGGAAATCCCTGTAATAGCTCCTGAAGCAGCCCCTGATGAAATAAGCGAGATAGATGGGATAGATGAGCTATGCAAAGGATTAGATATTAGTATATTATTGCCGTCAGCTGCAGGCTTTGGTTTATAAGCAGGGAAATGAAATTCTCCGAATTTAAAATTAAAATTAATTTTGTCGGATAAATCTACAGAATTTGTTAAAACCGAATCAGGATAAGCCGAAAAGTCTTCATACATTTTAGATACGGATTTAAAATAAAGGTCTTTGGTTGAAAATCTCATTCTATCTTTATCATCTACTTTTTTGCCTGTCTGTATGCACAATAAAATATCGTGAGCTTCATAATCTTCTTGCATTAGATAATGGCAATCATTTGTCGCAACTACTGGTATAGAATATTTTTGCCCTAATTCTAATATTGTTTTATTTATAATATTTTGCTCTTTAATTCCATTTTCCTGAACTTCAAATCCTTCTCTTGCTTCATGTTCAAACAATTCTTCCATGTTTTCGCTGCCGCCTGCATCGCTGACTTTCGCTCCGTCCCGAAGTGCATCGGAATAATCATTTTTATTATCATTATTATCCCCTTTATTATCTGAGTCGGATATTCCTGATGCTGCAATTATTGAAGAAGCAGGGTTTGAATCGGATAAATATATATTGCCTGCAGGAATATGCTTTGATTTATAAGCAGGAAAATGAAATTCTCCGAATTTAAAATTAAAATTAATTTTATCGGATAAATCGATAGAATTTGTTAGAACCGAATCAGGATAATCAGAAAAGTCTTCATACATTTTAGATATGGATTTAAAATAAAGATCTTTGGTTGAAAATCTCATTCTATCGTCATCATCTACTTTTTTACCTGTCTGTATGCACAATAAAATATCGTGAGCTTCATAATCTTCTTGCATCAGATAATGGCAATCGTTTGTCGCAACTACAGGTATAGAATATTTTTGCCCTAATTCTAATATTACTTTATTTATAATATTTTGCTCTTTAATTCCATTTTCCTGAACTTCGAGATAAAACCTGTCGTTATCAAAAACCTTAGAAAAAAATTGAATGCTTTTAACGGTTTCTTCAACATTTCCCGATAAAATTTTTTGCGGAATTTCGCCTTTAATGCAGGCGCTTAAAGCAAAAAGTCCTTTATTATATTCCTGTAAAATCTCTTTGTCTACGCGCGGTTTATAATAAAAACCTTCCAAGTAAGATTTTGATACAAGCTTGCATAAATTTTTATAGCCTTCATCATTCATAGCAAGAAGAATCAGGTGATAATAATGCTTTTCATTCTGATTTTTAGTAAATCTTGAACCTGCAGCAACATAAACTTCGCATCCGATAATAGGTTTGATTCCTTTTCTTACGGCTTTTTCATAAAACTCTACCGCTCCGAACAAATTACCGTGGTCGGTTATTGCAACGGAAGGCATATTAAATTCTATCGATTTATTTATTATATCGTCTATTTTATTTGCGCCGTCTAATAAACTATATTGCGAATGCAAATGAAGATGAACAAATTTTGAATTCATAAAATTATGCTCCAATTTTATAACCTAATAATAATCTAAACAATTCTTAAATATATATAATATGTAATATGTATATATATAAATTATATTTTACTTTGATTGCAATATTAGTATAACTATATAAATAATTGAATTATATAAA
>JAKACI010000040.1 GCA_021821565.1 bacterium
AAATTTCTTCAGCAAGAACTTTACTATCGGTATGTATTGTAGGCGTAAAACCAGAGTCGTCTAAGATAAATCTAACTGCGGATTTACCTGCTAATCTGCCTTCCGTAAATGATCCTGAAGAGAACTTATGTCCCGAAGCGCCGACGCCGTCTCCCGCCGTAAAAAGACCGTTAACTGTAGTCATTCTATTGTAACCCCATTGCCATTCCTTAGGTGCAATATCAGATGGACCGCTTACCCACATTCCGCAAGCTCCGGCATGTGAACCAAGAAGATACGGTTCGGTTGGCATAACTTCGGAGTTTGTTTCTTTAGGGTCTATATCCATAGCTGCCCATAAACCGGCCTGAGCAATAGTCATATCAAGAAAATCTTCCCATGCGTCGCTTTCTAACGTTTTTTTTCTCTTTTCAGGTAATGTCTCAAATAACGCCTTTATAGCTCCGCTCGTATCCATGTAGAACGGCCCGTTGCCTTCATGCCAGTCTTTCAGCATAACATGATTCCATAAACATGTTGCAGGAACATGAGATAATCCATAAGGAGCATAATCCTTAAGCATGTCTCCCCATTTCTGCATATAATCCTCTCCGTATGCATTTTTAACTCTAGATTTGAATAATGTGAACCACGCTCCTACAGGGCCATAACCGTCTTTAAATCTATTCGGAACAAATCTGTTTTCCATTGTAGTCATTTCAGCGCCTGCTTCAAAACCCATAGCATAAGTAGAACCTGCATTCCACAGGGCATACCATGTTCTGCCCATACCTTCTGCCTGAGAACGCGGCCTAAAAACATTAACCGCTCCTCCGCAAGCCATCATTACGGCTTTTGCTTTATATATGTATATTTTGGCTTCTCTTAAGCTAAAACCTATAGCCCCTGCAACTCTGTTAGGATTTTTTTCATCCATAAGAAGTCTGATAATGAACACCCTTTCGTAGATATTTTCTTCTCCTATAGCTTTCCTTGCCGCTTCCGCAACTAAAACTTTATATGATTCGCCGTGAATCATTATCTGCCATTTTCCTGCCCTTAAAGGCTTGGCTCCTTCAGCTAAAGTTCTTGTATCTTCTTCATCTTCTTTCATAATGGGAAGTCCTAATTTCTCAAAAAGATGAACTGAACTATCAACATGTCTTCCTACGTCATATATAAGGTCTTCTCTTGTTATGCCCATAAGGTCGTTTGAGACCATTTTAACGTAATCTTCGGGCTGGTTCTCGCCAAGGTAAGTGTTTATTGCCGATAAACCTTGAGCTACCGCACCGCCTCTATCAATAGCCGCTTTTTCAACCATAGTTATTTTCATATCTTTCGGAGCCCATTTTTTAATTTCAAATGCAGCGCCGCATCCTGCCATACCTCCTCCTACAATAAGCAGGTCGGTATTTACTTCTTCAATAGTATAATTGTTTAATACTTCAGAGCTTGTTAAAGAACCTTTTTGTTCTGCCATAGCAAATCCCCTTTTTTAATAATATAATTTAGGAACCGATAAAAAATACCGTCATCACCTTAAGAATTATAAATTAATAATTATAAATTTTTTAATTACGTCAAATAATTATATCAAAGCAAGTGAACTACTTATCAATAAATAAATTGATAAGCTTCCTGCTTCAACGTATGAAAACGTCTCATTAAGAAAATTATATATATTAATTTAATTAATATATAAATTAATATAATATTGTAATATTATTTTTTAGGAACCGATAAAGTTTTACCTGACTCATCGCACAAAATATCAGAATTTAAATCGTCTGGATTAACATCTGGTATCCCTTGATAAGGATCAATTCCTCCTTCGGGAGTTGTCCTTATAGGAAATTTAAAACGTTTTAACGCTCCATTGCGATATTTTATAGTCCACATAATTGAATCAGAAGCTCTTAACGGAATAACCGACGACCCCATAGGGGCAAAATCTTGATAAGCTCTAACCTCAACTGCCGACTGAGGACATATTTTTACACAATTATAACATTCCCAACACTGTTCCGGCTCCTGATTATATGCTTTCATAATATCTTTATTAAGCACCATAAGATCATTAGGACAGATATACTGGCAAGCAGTTTTATCTCTTCCTTTGCAGCCGTCACATTTTTCCGCAATAACAAAACTTGGCATTTTTATACCTCCTTAAAATTACTTAAATGTTTAAATGTTATGTAATATTACACTGTAACAGTTACTGTAACCATTTTTTTGGTTTAATGTTTATATATATTTAGTCTAAGATTTATATTTTAGATATATTTTAGGTATATTTTAGGTATTTATTATAGTTCTATCTAAAATAATATAGACAGTTAAGATATTAATAAATAAATTAAATTAATAAAATTAATAAAAATTTTTATATATTTTTACATTAATTTATTTAATTCATCTTTCAAAGTTTATAAGCAAAGTTTATAAGCAAAGTTTATAAGATAAATTAACATAGCAACTTAATTAATAATTAAATTAAACTTAAAATCTTAATAACAAATATTAATAGCTTTTTATGTCGATTCCCCCTTAGCGGCTTTATGTAATTTTACTTCAACGTTCTCATCTTTGGAAAGATTAGAGTAATAATCTTTTAAGATTGCAAGAACTTCTGGCCTAGAAAAATGATCGGGTATATCTTTACCTTCCGATAAAAGCTTTCTAAGCATAGTTCCGCTTAAAACAAGCCTATCTTCCTTTGAATGCGGGCAAGTTCTGGTAGATGCCATCCCATCGCATTTATGACAATAAAATGTCCAATCCATTTTTAATGGCTTTAATTCAAGAGAGTCTTTAGGTATCTCGTCAAAAATTTTATGAGCATCAAACGGACCGTAATAATCTCCTACTCCGGCATGATCTCTTCCGACAATAAGGTGAGAACAACCGTAATTTTGCCTAAAAACTGCATGAAGGAGCGCTTCCCGTGGACCTGCATATCTCATTTCCATAGGGTAGCCTGCCTGAACAATTGTATTTTTTACAAAATATTTATCTATTAATGTGTTGATTGCAACCGCTCTTACATTTGCAGGTATATCTCCGGGTTTTAATTTACCTATAAGTTGATGAATTAAAACACCATCGGTGGTTTCTATCGCAACCTTTGCAAGGTATTCATGAGACCTATGCATTGGATTTCGAGTTTGAAAAGCTGCTATAGTGCTCCAACCTTTTTCCTCAAATATTTTTCTAACTTCTGTCGGACGCATATAAATTTCTTTAAATTCTACAGGATAAGACCCTTCGCTTAAAACTTTAACTTTACCTGCAATATTAACATCACCCTGCGCCATAACTTTTTGAACCCCCGGATGTTCCAAATCCGTAGTCTTAAATATTTTCAGACATTCATAAGCTTTATCTATTGAGTACTTTTCGGAAATCGTAAGAGTTCCCATAATTTCAGAAGTTTCAGGGTCTACTAGTGCAATATCATCGCCTATTTTAACAGTATCCGATTTTTCTTTAGTTGTTGAAAGAGTAATTGGAATAGGCCAGAAAGTTCCATCCCGCAAAACAAAGTTGTCACAAACGCTTTTCCAATCGTTTTTACCCATAAATCCTTCTAATGGGGTAAATGCGCCTATCCCCATCATTATAAGATCGGATGTTTCACGAGATGTCATGCTGATTTGGTTTAGCGTCTTAGCTTTCTCTTTTGATTCTTCAAGTTCTTTGCCTGATAAAAGAAGGGGTTTTAAAATTTTCTCTTTTCCATGAGGATTAACCAATGCCATATATTTATTCCTCCGCAGCGTGATGATAAACTTCGTTAGATTAATTTTAAAAAATTTATTTATTTCATTTTATTATTATATTTGTATTATTTGTATTATTATAATGCTTTACAAAATTTTAAAAATTAAATAACTCATTAAATTAAATAAATTAACAAATTTTAAAGATTAAAAATACTATTGATAATTTGATAATTCAAAAATATAAACTCAAAGTAATTAAAGAGATATATAATTTGATAATTATTATAAAGATATAAATTCTTATAAACTCTAAATTATAAACTCTAAAGATAATTAAAATTTAAGATTATATATATTAAATATTAATTAAAAAAACAAGCATCTAAAAGATAAAATAATATATTCAAAGTATTATACATTCTAAAATAAAAAAGTCAATAGTTTTTTTAGACCCAAAATTGCCGATAGAAAATTATTTTCTGGATGAGTCGTCTAAATGCCGACGGCTTTAAAGCGTCCCCCGCTTTCGCGGGAATGACTTTGCAAGTTTTTAAGTTTTCATCTTTCGCGGGAATGGCTCTGCAGGTTTTTAAGTTTTCATCCAACTGGTGTCATTCCCGCGAAAGCGGGAATCCAGTATTGATAATACTTTAAAGTAATTTTAAAAATCTCTATCGGCAATTTTAGGTTAGACCTTGAACAAAATTAAAAATTGTCTTGTAAAAGATTTTTCAAACTATATAATATGTATAACAAACAATAAAATTAATATGATTTAAATTTAAAAATCTGAATTATCTGATTAACTTAATTATAATAAATATAAATATATAAAGGAGCTAATTTATGGATTTTAAAAAAATAGAATCAGGCGATAATCCGCCTGAATATTTAAACGCAATTATCGAAATTCCTAAGGACGGAAGCGTAAAATATGAACTTGATAAAAATTCGGGTATTATGGCTGTTGACAGATTTTTATATACGGCTATGTTTTACCCTTTTAACTATGGGTTTATCCCTAAAACTTTAGCGTCCGACAAAGACCCTTTGGATATTATTGTAATTTCATCAATGTCTGTTATGCCAGGCTGTCTTTTAAAAGTTAGGGTCATCGGAATGCTTGAAATGGAAGACGAGAATGGAAAAGATGAAAAAGTCATATCGGTTCCGATTAGCAAAATTGACGCCGGTTTTGACGATATACAAGACATAGATGATGTTCCAAAAGTATTTTTAGATCAAATCAGGCATTTCTTCGAAAACTACAAAACGCTTGAACCTGAAAAATGGGTTAAATTAGAAAACTTTGTAAATAAAGAAAAAGCTATGAAAGTTATTTTAGAAACAATAGAAAAATATAAAGAAAATAATTAATTAACAGTTTTAACAATAAATCTATTAATTTTAATAAATCTGTTAATTTTCCCAAAATTGCCGATAGAAAATTATTTCCTGTCTTATTTCTTCAGCAAGTGCACTATTTAAAACCAATTCTTTTTTGCTGTGGTAAGAAGTGCCAATAAATCTTTTGCGAAAATCGGTTAAATCTTTTGTGTAATCAAACCACAGAGCTGTTAGTTGATGTAAATCAGCGTATTCGTAAGAGGTAACATAAGGCGGCGAAGTAACGATCAAACTAACTGAGTTATTTTCAGTAGATATTGTCCGAGCATCTGCGCAATAAAGTTTACTTGATATTTCGAAATAATTTTTTTCTTTCAATAATTTATAAAATTGAGCATTTCCTCTCAACATCATTTTGACCTGTTTATAAAAAGTTGGTATTGAGTCAGAAGGTTTTTTGTTAATGTCCCTCGTAGGTTTATTGCTTTTGCAACCAAATTGAGCAGTTTTTTAATATATTGGAAAACCCGCAATATAAGAAATCTCTTATATCTTGGTTTTCCAATTTTGATATTTCAACAAAAATAAAAGTGAGTTTTCTTTTTTCTTCAGGTTTAAACCAATAATCTATTCTTTCATGCTTGAGAACGTTTATTTTTGTATTTTTGTTATAAGTATCTAATTTTTTCTTTAAGGCAATAAATGCTTCTTCAATTTCCTCAGACTCAATTGGAGCAATTTTTGCCTTTGTTATCAAAACAGCAACAGGGTTTATATCAACCCCAACCGATAACCTTCCCATTACTTTTGACTCAACAAGCGTTGTCCCTCAGCCGCCAAAAGGATCAACAACCAAATCACCCTCTTTAGTGTATTTTTCTACTAAACGAGAAACTATTTGTGGAATAAATTTAGCGGGATAACGATGATAACCGTGCGTAATATAAGCCGTGTCTTTTCGCGTTTTATCTGCAAAAGACCACGAATGATCAATTTTTGTATTTGAAAATAATGTAATTATTCGGCTCATAATTATTTTTTTATTAAGTCGTTTATTAAGTCGGCAGTGGTAACACCAATAACTTTGGCAATTTTTACTTTGCAATCAAAAATAAATTCATGGTTTTCGTCAGAAAGTAAAGTTCGGATTTGTCTAACTGGCGGAGAGAGAGGGATTCGAACCCCCGGTAAGCTTTCGCCTACAATTGATTTCGAGTCAATCGCCTTCAACCGGACTCGGCCATCTCTCCTTTGCTTTAATATATAATATAATAATTAAAGGTAGCGTTCAATATTTAATTAATTCTTTTTTATATTTATTTTATTCTTTATTATATTTTTATCTAATTTTATCTAATTCTTTGTTTATTACTTAATTTATTACTTTGTTTATTTAATTATTTCTTATTGTTTCCTGCTATTTTTTTAAATTCATAACTTAAAAATCCAGGAGGCAATTCTCCCGTAAAATGCGCAACAACATATCCTTTTTTGTTAATGATAAAAGATTGCGGTATTTCGTAAACATTGCCGTATTCTCTGTCAATATGTTCATTAGCCATACCGACAGGATAAGTTATTATGCCCCCTTTGAATGTTTTAATAAAATGAGCTACATAATTAGGTCCTTGATTATTCACCGATAAACCGATAATTTGAAACCCTTCTTTTCTATGAGATTTATAAAATTTTTCAAGCCTCGGTATTTCCGCTCTGCATGGAGGACACCATGTTGCCCAGAAATTTACGAGCACTATCTCCCCTCTATATTTTTTTAGCGTTAATGTAAGTCCGGGATAATTAATACTTTTCACTTTAAAAGCAGGGGCAAAAGCTTTATTTCCCGAAACTGGTATTTTTTTACCGCTTTTGCTATGCCCTCCCCATAATAAATCAGGAAGTTTAATTATATAAATAGAGGCTAAAATAATAGCTGTTATAAATACTATAAGCTTTATAGATTGTTTTATTTTATATTGCAATTTAATTTTCCTTTATTTTATTATATTTTTATTTTATTATATTAATATATTAATTAATTAATAGTATGACAAATGTATGGCAAATTTTTAGAATATTCTTTTATCATCCGTCCGTCAAAGCTTGCTTGGCTGGTTTAAACTTAGTATATTATACATATTATAACTAATGCTTTATATTTATTTATAAATAAATATTATAATATTTTAATAATTTTATCGCAACTTAATAATTGTTTTTAAAGTTAACTTTTTTTATATTTTTATTTAATTATTTAATTATTTAATTATAAAAAATACCAATTTTATGATATATTTATTTAAAACATAAAAATGTAATGTAATATATTTGCAAAACATTAAACATAAAACACTTTTTATAACATAAAACACTTTTTATAATACGATAATACAAGATAATACAATATGATATATAATTATAAACTAATTATAGGAGTTTCTATAGATGAAAGTCAATAAGGCTGTATTTCCCGCCGCGGGTCTCGGAACAAGATTATTGCCGATTACAAAATCTATACCGAAAGAAATGCTGATTCTCGTAGATAAGCCTTTAATACAATACGGCGTAGAAGAATGTATAGAATCTGAAATTCAAGATATAATAATAATCACAGGCAGAGGGAAAACCGCAATTGAAGACTATTTTGACAGGTCTATAGAACATGAGGTGCTTCTTAAGAAAAAAGGTAAACATGACCTGTTAAAATCAGTTAATGATATTGCCAGTATGATTAATTTCTCATATACAAGACAAAAAGAAGCATTAGGTTTAGGACATGCAATATTATGCGCTCAAAATTTAATAGGAGATGAACCTTTTTCTATAATATTAAGTGATGATATAATAGACGCTAAGGTGCCTGTTATGAAACAAATGATAGAAATATATAAAAAATACAGATACAGCATTTTAGCTGTTCAAAAAGTAAAAGACGAAGATATCCCAAAATATGGTATAATAAAAGGAATAGAAATAGAAAAAGGGATATATAAAATAGAAAATTTAGTAGAAAAACCTGAATTGGCAGAAGCACCTTCCAATCTTGCAATAATAGGAAGATATATATTAACTCCGAGAATTTTTGATTTTTTAAAAGAAACTAAACCCGGAAAGGGAGGAGAGATTCAATTGACCGATGCAATCAAATCTCTTCTTAGCGTTCAGCCTGTTTACGCGTTAGAATTTGAGGGCACACGATATGACGGAGGCAATAAACTTGAACTTCTTGAAGCTCAGATTACCTTTGGGCTTAAAAACGAAGAATTAAAAGATGGACTGATAAATTTTATTCAAAACATTAATTTATAATAAAACATTATTCAATGATACTCTTTAATTCTTCCATAGAAACTATCAATGATATTTCAATGATAAGTAATACGATAAGTAATACATAGATAAGCAACACCTGATTCCTGCTTTTCTTCGGAATGACTGTATATAGCGGATGAAATTATAAAATATTCTCTAAGTCATTCCCGCGTAAGCTGGAAAGTTCTAAAGACAGAAATACACGTCGTTTCTGCCCATGAGGCTATAAGCCATATAAACGCATGCCGTTTATGGCGAAGCGGTCATCCGGAAAATAAATTTCTATGAAAGAGATGACAGCTAATAGATAATAGATAATAATGATGCTCCCAAAATTGCCGATAGAGATTATTAAAAGTGCTTTAATGTTTTAATAAAGATTAAAAAGATTGGATGAGCCGTCTAAATACCGACGGCTCATCCAGAATAGAATTTTCTATCGGCAATTTTGGGATGCTATGGTGACTACAAAATAAAAAATAAAATGTTATAATATCAACTCGGTGGGTTATAATTTTAGAATAATAAAAGCGGTGAATTTAAGAAAAGAAAAATATTTTAATATAAAAATACAAATAATGGGAATTAAAATATTATGAATCATCATAATAACGCCAGCGATAATTATAATAACAAGATTAGAAAATTTAAAAAAGAAGTGGAAAAATTATTCAGGGAACTGTTTGAATCAATTTATCTTGAAGAATTATCAGCTTCTTTCAGCGCTAATACTTCTCCCATTGATATTTACAATACAAAAAACAAACTTATCATTGAACTCGAGGTTCCGGGCGTTAGGAAAGAAGATATAGCTATAATTATACAGGACAACATATTGATTATAAGATGGTTTTTGATTTCCGATTTAAACAATTTTAGTAATTTTAATAAAGAACACATCAAAAACCACGAAAATGTTAGATTTTTATGTATGGAAAGAAGATTTGGCAAATTTGAAAAATTTTTACTTTTACCTTTCAGTCCTGCAAGTAAAAATATTAAAGCGATATTATCAAACGGCGTGCTAAAAATTATATTTAATATAGAAAATCAAAATATTTATTCAAAAATAAATATTGAAATTGATTATTTTAAATAATTATTTAATAATATAAAAATATTTATTATATTATATTATATTATATTGTTCTTACACTAATTTACTTTACAGGAGATATATTTATATGACCATTAC
>JAKACI010000041.1 GCA_021821565.1 bacterium
CAGTTTTATAATTAATTCTTTTACCGATAATATCGGCGCAGTTAAATATATTAAAAAAGAAGGCAGAAAAGTTTTTATACATATTAATGAATTAGAAATAGGTAAAACTTTTAATTCTATAAAGGAAGTTTACGATGGAGCCTTGCGCTTGGAAGCAGATGGGTTAATCGTAAAGATTATAAGCGCAAAAACAAATATATTAAAAAAGTTTTAAATCAATATATGGCAAATTTGTTTGTTGAAGGAAAATACGGCGATAAAGAAATAATTCTTGGAAATGAGGCAATAGCAAGAGGGGCATTAGAAGCGGGAGTAGGCTATGCATCTATGTATCCCGGAACTCCGGCTTCTGAAATTATCATTACTTTAGACAAAAATAAAAAATATATAAAAAATATCTATACCGAATTTAGTTTAAACGAGCATATTTCATTGCATGGAGCGATAGGAGCTTCTTGGTCTGGCATCAGGTCTTTATGCGCTATGAAGAATGTAGGTTTGAATGTGGCCAGCGAACCCGCCCATTTTCTATCATATACAGGGGTTAAGGCGGGTCTCGTCCTTGCAATAGGATCAGACCCCGGAGCTCCCAGCAGTTCAAATGAACAGGATGACAGATGGTATAGTTTACATACGTATATGCCCATCATAGAGCCTTCAGACATACAGGAAGCTAAAGACTTTACAAAAAAAGCTTTTGAGATTTCAGAGCAATTTTCCTTCGGAATTATACTTATGGCACCGTCAAGATTGTGTCATAATGCAGGCATATTGCACTTTGGCGATTGTTTAGACAGAGATTTGATATCAGGAAATTTTAAAAAAGATCCTGAAAATTATCTTAATCTTTTTAATCTTGCCGTTAAGAATCATAAAAAATATCTTGAACGAAATGAACTCCTTAAAAAGTACGCTAATATTTCTGAGTTAAATTTGATTATAGATACAATAGATACAAAAAATTGTTCAAGAAACAAATCTAGTAGAATAGGTTTTATTTCATCTGGAGTTATATATGCACATTTAATAGAAGCATTAAATTTTATTAATGAGGATGACTGTAAAATTTTAAAATTGGGGATTACTTTTCCTTTATCCGAAGAACTTATAAAAAGATTCTTAAACGATTTAGATGAAGTTGTTATTGTTGAAGAAGCGGAAGGTTTTTTAGAATTTCAAATTAAAAAAATAGCTTTTGAAATAGGCTATAAAGGAAAAATCCACGGCAAAAATATATTTAATGCTTATGGAGAATTAACTATAGACGATGTTATTAAGGGCGTAACTAATTTTTTAGGAAAAACCCTCCCGGAATATTTTGATGCCGCAGTTAAGAATTTAGAGCTGTTTTCAGATAAAATTCCTCAAAGAATGGGAACTTTTTGCGTGGGTTGTCCTCATCGCGGTACCATTTATTCAATTTTAAAAGCAGCGGGATATTCCAATACGGATTCTAAAGACAGAGATGTTATTATAGCCGGCGATATCGGATGTTATACTCTTGGACTGCTGCCGCCGTATAACGCTATGGATTGGCTAACATGTATGAATTCGGGATTAAGTATAGGACAAGCCATCAGTATTGCCGATAAGAGCAAAAAAATAATAGCTTTAGTCGGAGACTCCACTTTTTATCATTCTGGTATACCGGTTTTAATGAATGCGGTGCAGAATAATTCAAATATTTTATATATTATTCTTGATAATAGCTGGACTGCAATGACGGGACACCAAAAAACTCCTTCAACTAAAATGGATATTGACGGAACATCCATTCCTAATGCTATTAATTTAAAAGATTTGCTTAAATCATTAGGAATTTCTTATATTAAAACCATTGACCCTAATAGTGTAAAAAGATTCAGCGTCTTAATAAAAGAAGCTTTAAAAGAAAAAGGTTTAAAAGTAATAATTGCCAAAAGAGAATGTATTCTTCAGGAAGAAAGAAGAAATAAAATAAAAAAAATAAAAAATGTCAAATTAGATAATAAACCCGAAATTATATATGAATTGCAAAAAGAGCGCTGTGTTAAATGTAACGAATGTTTTGTTGAATTAGCGTGTCCAGCGATTCAGTTAAAAAAAGAAGGTAATAATAAAGAATTTTATTTTATAGATACTGTTTCATGTGTTAGATGCGGGGTCTGTTACGAAGTATGCTCTAACAGCGCAATAAGGAAAGTAGAATTTAATTTGCATTCATAAATAAATTCTGAACCGCAGATAAATTTTCTTAATAATAAAGAAGGCAAAACTGAACTGAAAATTATTGCATAAGGTAAAATTAAAATAATACAATAACCTTAAATCACCGTTAGAAACTATTGAAGTTACTTTGAAGTTACTTTGAAGTTACTTTAACTAAAATTGTTTCAACATGTAATAAATACAGAAAAATAAATTTCTAACGGTGATTTAAGTAATAGTATAATGAGAAAATTCAATATAGCCATTACAGGTCTTGGCGGACAAGGAATAATAACCGCGGGTACTATACTTAAAAATGCCGTTCTTAATTCCGATCTGCAGGATGTATCCGGTTCTGAAAGAAGAGGAGGGGCTCAGAGAGAAGGATATGTGGAAGCATTTGTTAAATATATTTTTTATGATTCAACTTCAGAAATGCAAAATCCGAGAAAAAATATACATTCTCCTATGATAGCATCGGGTGATGCCGATATTTTAATTTCATTAGAACCCTTAGAAACATTAAGGGCAATTTCTTATGTCAACAAAAATTCCGTCATTATTTTTAATACAAATCCGCATATTCCTATAAGTGTACGAATGGGGGCGAATAAATATCCTGAATTAGACGATATTTTAAATAGTCTTTATAATATAACGGATAAAGTTTTTTATTATGATTTTAATAAATTATCAATAAAAAATTTCGGTTCTATAATCTCGGTCAATGTTATTTCACTCGGCGTCGTATTTGCAAAAACAAATATACCTATATCTAAAGATATAATAGAAAATATTCTCCTAAAAGGTTCAAAAGCTCAGGATAACTTGAGAGCTTTTAATATTGGACTAAATTTATAAAATACAATCATACTAAAGCTATTTCAACTAATCCCATTTAAAATTGTAAATCTTGTGATATAATTTAAAATATGGATGAAAAAATTAAAGAATCTGTTTTACAATATAAAGATAGTTTTGCTTTTAATTTAGCAATTAACGAATTCTATCATTTTTATGAGGATAAAAAAGACGAAGCGCTCATACATCTTAAAAATAAAAAAATAAATAATTGTATAAAATGCAAACTTAGCGAAAGAAGAAATATGATAGTATTCGGCGAGGGTAGCCCCGACTCCGAATTAATGTTTATAGGAGAAGCGCCGGGCGCAGACGAAGACAAAACAGGAAAGCCTTTTGTGGGAAGAGCAGGTCAATTATTAACCAAAATTATTGAATCCATTAATCTTAAGCGAGAAAATGTGTATATAGCAAACATTGTAAAATGCAGACCCCCTGAAAATCGTAATCCGGAACCGGATGAAATTTCAAGCTGCAGCTTATTTTTAAAAGAACAGATTGATATAATAAAACCTAAAATCATATGTACTCTCGGAAAATTTTCAACGATGTTTATTTTTAATGAAATTAATAATATCGGTGGCGGAAAAAATTTTGAATTTGAAAAAATCGGCAGTCACAGAGGTAAAATTTATAATTATAAAGGTGTAAAAGTTATACCTACTTATCACCCGTCTTATTTACTTAGAAATCCGTCGGCAAAAAAAGATGTTTGGGAAGATATGAAATTAATAAGAAGCTTATTGTTAAATTAAGTTAAATTAATTTATGTTCATTTCCTAAATATGAGATATACTAATAATATGTAATAATCAATATAATATAATATCCCAAAATTGTCGATAGAGATTATTAATAGTGCTTTAATGTTTTAAAAAGATTAGATGAGCCGTCTAAATACCGACGGCTTTAAACCGTACCTGCCTGCGCAGGAATGACGCCGAACGGGTGACACGATAAATCTTCGCAAAGTCATTCCCGCGTGAGCGGGAATCCAGAATAAAATTTTCTATCTGCAATTTTGGGATATTATATTATAGATAGTTAGCTGCTTTTTGCAAAATTGAATTTGCGGTATACTAATATGAGATATAATATTAATCATTGAAATTAATAATTAATAATTAATAATTATATTGCATTAGTACAAAACTTAATGTTATTTAAATAAATATTATGGAAACTATAGCATACATTTTAGTAATTTTTGCTTTTGCGTTAATTGCGACTGAGTTTTTTGTGTTTTCATATGGAGCTTTAACGTCAATCAGCGCTATTTTATTTGTTATAGCAACAATTGTTATATTTATGTTTTCGCCTGTTGTTCCGGGTTTTTTTATTGATATAATTTTACCTTCTTATGTAACATTGTTTATATTTATAATCATATTTATAATTTTGGGATACAAAGCTAATAAAACAAAGGTGAAATCATCAATAGACGGTATAATAAACTCTATTGCTTTTGTAACGGCAGATATACCCGATAATGGTTTTGGGCAAATAAATTTAAACGGCGAGATATGGGCGGCTTATTCAGACGGTCCTATTGAAAAAGGCAAAAAAGTCGTTATAGTAGAAGGTCCGCACTCTTTATCCGTTTCCGACAAAGATTCTTTAAAATTAAAAGTAAAGCCAAGCAGTTAAATACACCCCCCATCCGGAGCTTAATTTGTATAGTTATATAATCGGTAGTAAACAGTTTAATCAATAATAATATGCAGTTTTAATAATATGCTAAATTAATTTGGAGGCTATATGCAAGGTTTTGGAGTTTTATTCATAGCGGTTGTTATAATCGTTGCGATTATGATTATTCTGTATGCCGTAAGAATTATAACGGAATATGACAGAGCTGTTATATTCAGGCTCGGCAGGGCAATTGCGGTTAAAGGTCCAGGGATGATATTGCTGTGGCCTATTATTGACAGAATGGTTAGAGTCAGTTTAAGAATAATTACCTTTGAGGTTCCTTCCCAGGATGTAATAACAAAAGATAATGTTACCTTAAAGATATCTGCGGTGGTTTATTTTAAAATAGTAGATCCGCTTAATGCCGTAGTTCAGGTATCAGATTATTACAATGCAATTTCTCAACTTGCCCAAACAAGTTTAAGAAGCATCTGCGGCGAAGCCGAACTTGATAAACTTTTGGCGGAACGGGAAAAAATAAATTCAGAGATACAGGAAATATTAGATAAACATACCGGTCCTTGGGGTATTAAAATTACTATAGTAGAGTTAAAACAGATTGATATGCCGCAGGATATGCAAAGAGCTATGGCAAGACAGGCGGAAGCCGAAAGAGACAGAAGGGCAAAAATAATCAACGCCGACGGAGAATTTCAAGCAGCTCAAAGATTAAGCGACGCAGCCAAGATTATTGCGGAAAATCCGATGGCGCTTCAGCTAAGGTATCTTCAAACGCTGAACGAAATATCTTCAACCAACAATACGACGATGATAATGCCTATTCCTTTGGATATTATCAGAGAGATAGGTAAAAGCTTTAACGGCGGCAATGCGGGTAATAATATTTCTCAACCGAGTCAGCCATAATCGTAATTTTCAAAATATAATAATACTATAATACAATGTTTATCGGCAGCAGCAATGTAATCGATAAAAGCTAATACAAATGCAAATGCGAATACCGCAAGTAATGTATTAACCAAAAAAAATAATTAAGGAGGTATTAATTATGGAACTTGCTATGGTAGGTTTAGGAAAAATGGGTATTAATATGGTTTTTAGACTTTTAGAAGACGGGCATAAGGTAGTTGTTTTTAATAGAACCAAGTCTAAAGAAGAACCTGTGAAAAACAAAGGCGCTGTCGGTTCCGATTCAATTGAGGAATTAGTTTCAAAACTATCAAGCCCAAGAATAGTATGGCTTATGGTACCTTCGGGAGAAACTACCGATTTAATGCTTGAAGAAGTATCTAAATATATTGAAAAAGGCGATATCGTGATTGATGGAGGCAATTCGTACTATAAAGATTCAATAAGAAGGTATAATATGCTTAAAGAAAAAGGAATGAATTTTCTTGATGCAGGCACAAGCGGAGGCATATGGGGATTAAAAGAAGGCTACTGTTCGATGATAGGAGGCGAAAAAGAAATTTTTGACCATTGCGAGCCTATATTTAAAACTCTGGCTCCGGAGAACGGATATTTATATTGCGGAAAATCCGGTGCGGGGCACTATGTCAAGATGGTTCACAATGCTATAGAATACGGAATGATGGAAGCTTACGCGGAAGGTTTTGAAATATTAAAATCAAGTAATTTCAATGTTAATTTGACGGATGTCACTGAATTGTGGAAACATGGTTCTGTTGTCAGGTCATGGCTTTTAGACCTTGCCCATAATGCTTTTAGATTAGATCCTGAGCTTGAAAATCTTAAACCTATAGTTGACGACTCCGGAGAAGGAAGATGGACATTAAAAGAAGCTATAGACAATGCGGTTCCAGCCCCTGTGCTTGCGGAATCCGTATTTGCAAGATTCAGGTCAAGACAGGAAAATTCTTTTGCCAATAGAGTGCTTGCAGCCTTAAGGCATCAGTTTGGCGGACATCCTGTTCATTAAAATAATACAAGTTTAAAATTAAAATGTGAGGTTTATTATGTATGTAGACGTCAGTTTAACCATTGAAGACGGGATGATTCATTATCCGAAAGACCCGGAAGTTATCATAAAGCAATTTTCAAGTATTAAAAACGGTGATACTGCAAATAATACTCATCTTTCTTTCGGAACACATACGGGAACGCATATAGATGCTCCGCGTCATTTTTACGAGGACGGAATAGGAATAGATAAAATAAAATTGGAAATATTTATAGGGGAATGTTTAGTTATAGAGGTTCCCGAAAAGTATGAGGCGATAACGGAAGATTTTCTTAAAATGCAGAATATTAATAAAAGTAGCAGAATATTATTTAAAACAAAAAATTCTAAAATTATATCGAGAGATAAAAAATTTCATGAAGATTATGTGTATGTGGCAAGCGATGCCGCAAAGTATATGGTTGAAAAAGGCGTTATTCTCGTCGGAGTAGATTATCTTTCGGTAGAAGGTTTCGGCAAAGGACATGAAACTCACAGAACGCTTTTAGGCGCCGGCATTGTTATTATAGAAGGTCTATATTTAGAGCAAGTTGAACCCGGCAGTTATAAACTTACCGCTTTTCCTATTAAAATTAAGGATTCGGACGGAGCGCCCGCGCGAGTTATTTTAGAAAAATAAATAAAAAATATTTATAAAAAATATAAATTAGGAGCATAGAAATGGCAGAACTTAATCCATTCGGTATTACAATATTCGGCGCCAGCGGAGATTTAGCCCATATTAAAATTTTTCCGGCTTTATATAGTTTATGGGATGAAGGTTTTTTTCCGAAAGATTTTTTTGTAACGGGTTTTGCAAGAACTAAAATGGATGATAATCAATTTAGGAAAACAATTTATGATTCAGTAAATATTCATTGCAGAAAAAAGCCGATAGACGCCAAACATTTTAAAGATTTCTCCAAACATATATATTATCTTCCCTCTAATTATGACGACAATAAAAGCTATAAATCGTTAAAGACATTCATTGAAGCAAAGTCGGTAGAATATAATATGCCCAAAAATTTCATATTTTATCTTTCTACTCCTCCAAATGTTTATGAATCTATTGTTGAGGGCATAGAAAATTCAGAACTTGCTTCAGATAATTATCAAGGCGACGGGTTTTCTAGAATAGTTGTAGAGAAACCTTTCGGTTATGATTATGACAGCGCAAAGAAGTTAAACGATAAAATTTTATCAGTATTTCAAGAAAAACAGGTGTATAGAATAGACCATTATCTTGGAAAAGAAACCGTGCAGAATATTCTTGCGTTTAGATTTGCCAATGCGATATTTGAACCTGTCTGGAATAATAAATATATTGACCATATTCAAATTTCTGCATTAGAATCTATAGGCGTGGGATTAAGAGGCGGTTATTTTAATAATTCAGGAGTAATAAGAGATATGATGCAAAATCATATGATGCAGCTTTTGTCGTTAGTTGCTACCGAGCCGCCTGCTTTTTTTGACGCAGATGATTTAAGGAATGAAAAAATTAAATTATTAAAAAGCATAAGGCGTTTCACTATCAACGATGTTAAAAATTATGTCGTGCGGGGTCAATACGACAGGGGCATAGTCGATGACGATGAAGAAGCTGTCAGTTATCGAGAAGAAAAAGGAATTCCGATTGATTCAATTACGGATACATATGTTGCGTTAAAGCTTTTCATTGATAATTACAGATGGGCAGGGGTACCTTTTTATATAAGGTCAGGAAAAAGAATAAAAAAACATAAAACTGAAATCGCAATTTATTTTAAAAAATTGCCTTACAGTCTTTTTGGTAAAAATTCAATTGAAAAAATAGAACAAAATATTATAACGATAACTATTCAGCCGAATGAAGGCATAGCGTTAAAAATAGGAGCAAAATCACCCGGTTTTAAAATGGAAATAGACCCGGTAGAACTTTCTTTCTTTTATAAGTCTTCATTTAAAGGAACGCCGCCTGAAGCATATGAAAGGCTATTATATGATATAATAGAAGGAGACCAGACATTATTTTACAGTACGGACAACATGCTTACGGCTTGGAAACTAATAACGGATATAATAAACGGTTGGAAAAGTTTACCCGCGCCGTCGTTTCCAAATTATGAATCCGGTTCATGGGGACCTAAAGAAGCAGATGATTTAATTAATAAAGACGGAAGAACATGGCATAATGAAATTTAATAAAGATTTATATTACATTTAACATTTATTATTTATTATATCTTAAAGAAATTTTTATAGTTTCTAACAGTGATTTAAGCATAATATATTTAAACTTAAATTTTTTATTTATTTAATGGATAAAATTTTTGTTATACATGAACATCATGCGAGCCATTTACATTGGGATTTAAGATTTGAAGAAAACAGTGCTTTAGTTTCATTTGCATTGCCAAAAGAGCCTCCTATAAAGAAAGGCATAAAACATCTTGCAATAAAAGTTGGAGACCATCCGCTTGCATACGCAAATTTTGAAGGAATAATACCTAAGGGACATTATGGAGCAGGAACCGTCAAAATATGGGACAGAGGAACTTACGATTTATTAATTAAATCATCTGCTTCTTTAGGTCCCCATGAACCGGATTCATAATTTGGAAACGA
>JAKACI010000042.1 GCA_021821565.1 bacterium
GAAACATATCTTCTTAAAACATCCGCTTTAGAATTATCCAATAAAATACTAAAAGTATTATCTATAAAACCATATAAAAATATCACCCCTCTCAAAGAAATAAATTAATATTTTTGCAATTGTAGTGACAATAATAAGAAATTAAAAAAAGGGATGCGCCATTTTCAAGGGTTTGATTGACATGAGGTGTCAAAGTCAGGATAGACAATCGTTCCGTATGAGTTAAATATTTAGTTATTCTAACTTTATCATATAAATATTTTAATACGCTGCAATTATGCAGCAATATACTTAATTCTTCATTTTCTATATCGTTCAGCGTGAGTTCTATATTTTTATATCTATTATCTTTCTTATTCAATATGTAATTTATAGATGATTCGGATATTTTTTTAATATCATTTATTATAAATCTGAATTGATTGGTAATTCTGTCGCCTTTATCGTCAACGAAATATGTTTCCGAACCTGTCAATTTATTAATACCTAAAGGTAATTTTATTAAGCTTCCTGAAGCATTCTGGTTTATTTTATTTTCTTTAGGAAAAATTTCTATATTTATATGTGGTCTAAATTTATGTTCGTTAATAAAATAATTTACAAATTCTCGTCCGACCTTGGCTAATATCGGTTTCTCAAAGAAAAACCAGATGTGATAGCCTTTATATCCACTAAATTCTATATAACACTCAGAGTCTGTTTTTTCTTTTAAACTTTTTTTAATAAAAAAACCGTACATTAAAGCTTCATTCAGATAATCGTTGTATTCTTCGGAATTTATAGAAATGCGCTTAATATATTCGGAATCAATATCTATATCTATTACGGCAAAATTAATGCAATTATCGCATCTTATAACATATTCGCCTAATGTAGATATACCGTTTATATGCGAAAAAATGGCATCCTCGTCTAATGGTTCGTTTATCTTACTATAATATAGTTTTTGATTTTCGTTAATTGATCTTTTGCATAACAATTGTCCGCTCCTGCAAAAATATTTAAAAATTTTGAAGCAATTTCGCTATTATTCAAATCTATAAATTTTTGATTTTTACAATCAAATTTGTTATATTCATTATCATTATCATTCGCGTTCAATTCTTTTGAATTCTCTTTAATTAATTCTTTATATTCTAATTTTGCGTCATTAGCATATTCATTAGTAAATTCTTTATTATATTCTTTCATCTTATTCGCCAATCCTATTAAACCCATTTTGCCGTAGATGTCAGATAATTTTTCATAACCATCATTAAATTCAGGGTTATTTTCAATAAATCTGTTTAATAATCTAACGGCTTTTTCATACTCGCTTTTTGATACAAAATAATCGCATATTTTTAAAATCCTGTCTTTATCCCCTTTTTTTTCGGCTATAAAATCGAAAGAATCTTTTTCTAAATCTAATTCATTAGTTAAAATAGCAGCGTCTAAATTGACGTCTCTTTTATATTTTTGATTTAAATTTTCTACATCGTCAGATAAAATTTTATTTTTAATAGATTTAATAATAAATGAAGAAATATCTTTCTGAAAATTTTTTGCGAATAGAGCACTTTTTAAAATAGATAAACCTATATTTAACTCTGGTTTTTGAGTTATCAGTTTATCTATCACATCAATGATCTCTTGATAGTTATCCCTGTTTACTATATTAATATCAAAATAATTTAGCCACCCTTCTATTATATTATCTAAGTAAATATTTTTAATACCGTTTAAGGTAAGACTACGTTTATTTTTATGTTACATATAAATAAAAATTTATATAATTATATAAGCATTACTTAATTAATTGTTAGCTTTAAATTATAATATGTATATCAACTTGAGTACTAAATATAACTTAAAATTTTATATAATTCTTTTTTATAATAAAAATTTTATAATAAAAATAAAGGATTATTGTAATATAAAAAAGGAGTGTTGATTATTAAATTAAGGATTTCGCAGATTTTCCTAAAAAATGTCATTAAGGAAAGAGACATCGGATTTATCTATTCTATCCGGAGCTATGTAGGAAGCTTTTTTGATAATTTCATTAAAAAAATAAGGACAATCAAATAGAATTAATTTGATATCAATGTCCATATCGTTAGAAATTATATATCTTGCGTCTTTCCATGCAGATAAAAAAGCATTATGTAAGGTATGTTGATATTTTAATCCGGGATTTTTTTCTAATACGGAAGAAATGCCTCTTATAGAATTAGCAATAGTATTTATCCAGCTCTTAGTTCTTAAATCCGGCTGGTTATCCCACTTATACAGGTGAGATAATAAATTTGCAAAAAAACTTACAAGCCTATAATATTCCGATAATCCCAAGTCTTTTACCTCTTTCGCTAAATTAGCATAGTCTATTTCGTTAAATTTACCTTTCTTGAGAAGCTCTGCATTAGTTATAGCCCAAGTATAATAGTCGGTACTATATAATTCCGCAAGGGCTACAGTTGCCGATTTTTCTTTTACGTTTATCATAATTTTAATACCTCTAAATTTAATACTTATAACTATTTATACTTAAATATTATACATCTATTTTCAAAAATAATCAAAGTGTTAAAGCCGACCAAAAAAAAATTTAAATATTTTAATTCATTTTAAAAAAATTATGTTACAATTAAAAACTATGAACGAAAATATTTCTGAAATATTAAACGAATTTAAAGCAGCAAAACTTAATTTTGAAATTAAGGCGGAAAACGATGTTCTATTGCCTAATTATAAAGGTTCTACATTTAGGGGAGTATTCGGACATATATTTAAAGACGTAATGTGTATTTCATATGAAAGTGTTTGCGAAACGTGCAGTTTTGACACGGTTTGTATGTTTAAAAAAATATTTGATTCTCCTCCGCCGTCAAATTCATCAAGATTAAAAAACTATTCTGCCGTTCCTCATCCTTATATTATAGAAGCTCCTTTAGAAACTAAAAATTTTTATAAAAAAAATGAAATAATAAAATTTTCATTAATTTTAATCGGGCAGGCAATATTTCTATTCCCTTATTTTGCGTATTCTTTCGGCTTAGCAGGCAGAAAAGGGATAGGGAAAATGAGAAGAGGTAAATTTATGCTGTTTAATATTATAAATGATAAAGATAATGAAAAACTTTATAATTATAAAAGAGAAGAACTCATTTCACCATCAAATTATTATACTATAAATAATTTTGTTGAAAATACGGTAAACACATCAAATTCCATAAATGATGAAAATAAATTAAAAAAAAATAAAGATATTAATTTAAAAAATGGTTATTTTTCGGTATCGTTAAATTTTATAACACCTACACGAATAGTTTTTAATGAAAAACTTACATCAAATTTAGAATTTCATATTTTCATACGAAATATTTTAAGAAGAATATCTAATTTAAACTTTTTTCACTGCACAAAGGAATATAATAAAAATAAAAACAATGACAATGACAATAGCATTAATAACGGCGATAATATCAGTATTAATAACGATATTAGCAATTATAACATAGAAGGCTATAAAAACAACAACAATAAAATGGACGGCAATATAAACGGCGGCATAATAAATAATGATATAAATTTCAATTATTATATAGAAAAGGCATATAGTGTCACGGCGAAAAACAACTTAAAATGGTGTTCTGTGGACAGATATTCAAATAAGCAAAAAAAGCATATGAAATTAAGCGGTTTTATCGGTGAAGTTTTATTTGAAAATGTTCCGTCGGAATTTCTATGGGTAATAAAACTTGTAGAACTTATTCATATAGGTAAAAATACCACTTTCGGCAACGGAAAATATAAAATTTTGTCTATAATATAATAACAGCATATAATTTAATAACAATTCTAATAGGCGTTTTTTTATTTATTTTATTTATGTACCTTAGAAATATGATATAATATTTGATAATAAGTTTCTTAATTTAAATATCTGTTCTATAATATATCTGTTCTATAATGATATAACATATTAATGCAGGATTTAATTATGGCTCATTCATCCGTATTGGAAAAAATAGAAGAAATGCCGTTATCTGCCGTTGCAGGACAATATACGGCAAAGGACTATTTAAATCTTCCTGAAGGAAGCCCTTATCAACTAATCGAAGGAGAATTAATAATGACGCCTTCGCCTTTAACGGAACATCAAATAATATCTAAAAATCTAGAGCTTGCAATTTATTTTCATGTTAAAAAAAACAATTTAGGATTAGCTCTTGACGCTCCAATAGATGTTTATCTTAACAATAAAAATGCTTATCAGCCCGATATAATATTTATATCTGCTAAAAATAAAGATATAATTAGAAAACATGGTATAGATGGAGCTCCCGACCTTGTAATAGAAATACTTTCCCCTTCCAATAGCTATTATGACGTGAGGGTTAAAAAAGATATATATGAAAAAAGCGGCGTAATAGAATACATAATAGTAGATCCGAGAACTAAAAGCATAGATGTTTACAGAAAAACTGCCAATATACCAAAAACAGATTTAAATACCGATTCAAATAACAATTCTGTAGATGCTTCTAATCTCACTGAAGCTTCTGCCTCCAATCTTAATAATAATAAATATATTCAAACAGGATTTAACGAAACAATGTCTGTTAGATTAGAAAATAACGGCAAACTTTACATTAAAACATTAGGCTTAGAAATAGATTCAAAAGATATATTTACGGAAATTTAAATGTTTCAATATAATTATAATTAACAACTTTTGACATACTCTCCGTCCATACCTAAAGTCAGGGATTCTGGCAACAACGGCAAATGCGGAACGCGTATCCGTCTAACTTTGCCTACTCCAAGAGAAGATGCCCCTTCCCTATATGATTTATAAATTTTTATACATTAATAATTACTATTTTCTATTTAAAAAAAGTTTTTTAAAAAAGGAATCCTTTTCTTTTTTTTCATTATTTATCTTAACCAAAACCGCTATATTTCCGTTTTTTCCGCCAAAAACGCCTTCATCTCCCTGACCGTTAAAAACGATAATTTTATTATTGCCGCTACTGCTGTTATCTGTGTTATTACCGCTATGAGTGTTATTGGTATGATTATTGAATATATCTTCCTTTTTAAAATTTAATGTAATTTCTTCGGACATCTTTATTCTTCCCATACCTTTGCACGTTGCGCATTTATATAAGAATATATCGCCATATCCATTGCAGCTTTGACAAACTTCATTAACCTTTGTTTCGCTATTTTTAACCATGCCGTAACCGCTACATTGAGCGCAGGCTACCGCAAGCGTGCCTTTTGCCTTGCCTTCTCCGTCACAGTCGGGGCATCTTGCATACCTTTGTAATATTAAAGTTTTAGTAATCAATTTGCTGTCAATCAGGTTTAAAATATCGTCCGTAAAATCCATTTCTATATTTATATTCCCGCCATCCCTAAGCCTTGTTCTGTAAGGAATAATTTTATCGCTTGGCTGAGAATCTTTAAATTTGTTAAATTCTCTTAAGTCTCTATCGTAATATTCTCTGAGAATTGGGTCTATCAGAGTTTTATACGCTTTGTTTAAATCCATAAATTTATCTGTATTATTTGGATTTTTATCAGGATGGTATATAAATGCAAGTTTTTTATATTGGCTTTTAATTAACGTCTCGCTGGCATTTTCTTGAATTTCTAAAATAGAATAGTAATTCTTCATGAGATATTAATTTAAAAGCCTTCAAAGTTTTGTATAGCTTTTCTAATATAATCGGGAATTTTACGCGGTTTAAAATCAGCGCTGTCAACACATACTAAAACCGTATTCCCTTTTGCTATGCTAATTTCAGATTCTTCATTATTATTTTCATTTTTTTTAACAATTTTATATAAAAAATTAAAACTTGAATTTTTTATATATTCTATCTTGGCGTATATTTTTAATAAGTCGTCAAATCTTGCAGGCGCAATATAATTGCAGTTTGATTCTACAACGGCAAAATAAAATCCGCTTTTTTCAATATCAACATAGTTATAACCGATTTTTTTAATATATTCTGTTCTTGCAACTTCAAAAAAAATAAAATATTTTCCGTAATAAACAACCGACATAGCATCAGTTTCTTCATATCTCACTTTCAATTCCGTAAAAAATTTAAAATCAGTGATATCATTATTATTATTAAGCATTTTTTTAATTTTATCTATTTAAGAATTTATTAATTTTTTCAAACAAAATGGTTTTATCAATGGGCTTTTCAACAAAATCATTAAAATCTAATGATAATAAATGTTCTTTATTTCCTTTCATTGCATGCGCAGTAACAGCTATAACGGGAATGTCTGCGGTGTTTCCCGATTGCTTTAGTCTTTTAAACACTTCTATCCCGTCTATTCCTGGAAGACCTATATCTAACAATATCAAAAAGGCGTCGTCGTTATTATTTATTTTTTCAATAGCTTCAAAACCGTCATAAGCTTCTACTATATTAAAATTATATGGTTCAAGCATTGCTTTAATTAAATCCATATTTATTTCATTATCTTCTACTATAATTATTTTTGAATTATCTATTTTATCATTATCTGCGATAGTATTTTCAGTATTCATAAATAAATTACCGATTAGTATTTTATTATATTTTATTATATTTTTAAATTTCTTTTACGATATTTCCTCCAGTGCCCTTAAGTTCGCATAATTTATTAAATATTTTAGATATAATTTCTTCAGGCGTCTCGCCGTCTTCAGGATAAGACGCAACCACAAATGTTGCGGTTAAAAGCTTCGAAGCAAGTTCTTCTTCTTTATAGAAGGGATATTCTTTTATTGAAGCCAGAAATCTGTTCGCAACGTATAAAGCAGGTTCTTTTAAGGTATTATTGAGTATTATTGCAAATTCGTCATATCCGTACCTGACTACTACATCGGAGCCTCTGAGAGATTTTTTGAAAATATCGGCAATCTTTTTAAGCGCAATATCTGAATGAAAATTACCTACTATATCGTTATAGTCTTTGAAATTATCGACATCTATAAGTATAACGCTAAAAGCTATTTGATATCTTTGAGCCCTGTTAATTTCCTGAGCAAGCCTGATATTAAAATAATTATGATCCAATAAACCGGTTATATCGTCAAATAAACCTGCTTTATGAGGATATATAAGTTCTAATTCTCTAATAGATCTTGTTAGTTCTTCGGATGAAAATATTCTTTTTCCTATCACTCTGTCAATATTATTTGAAAGTCTCATTCTTTCTTCAACCGTCAAATCTTTTGATGTTATTATAAAAATAGGTATTTGCGATGAGACGGGATGTTTTTTAATATTTTCCGCTACTTCAAAGCCGTTGACGTCCGGCATTATAAGGTCTAACAATATTAAATCAGGTTTATATTCAATAGCTATTTTTAATCCTTCATCGCCTGTATAAGCATGCAAAAGATTAAATCCTTCAGGCTCAAGAATTTTTGAAATCATTTTATGCGTAATTTCTTCATCATCTATTAATAAAATATTTACCTGTCTTTTTTTTCTTTTTGTAGTCAATGTAAATTCAGATAAAGTTTTTATCAAAGTTTCTTTGTCTATCGGTTTAACAAGATAATCCGTTGCTCCAAGCGCATATCCTAAATCTTTATTGTCAATCATGCTGGTAATTACTATAGGAATATTTCTTGTAATTTTATCCGATTTTAAATCGCTTAATACTTCCCAGCCGTCTTTTTTGGGAATCATTACATCTAAAAGAATTGCAAAAGGTTTATATTCTTTAGCTTTTTCAATAGCTTCTATTCCGTCGTAAGCGTGAATAACAGAATATCCAGATTTTACCAGATTAACGGTAAATAATTCTGAGGTAGGCAAATCGTCTTCTACAACAAGCACAACAGGTTTGTTTCTTTTTTTGCCGAAATCGTCTCTAAATGTTTTATATTGAGTTTTGCCAATAATTAATTCGTTATTAATATTAATGGTTTGGGTTTGATCATCACGTTGATTAATATCTATGTCTTCCGCTAAATTTGATGTATTTATTGCGTTTGGAATAATAAGCGTAAACGTAGTTTCTTCATTTTCAACTGACTGAACATTAATGTATCCGCCGTGAAGTTCGATTATTCTTTTTGTTAAAGCAAGACCTAACCCTGTTCCTTCAAATTTTCTTGAGTAACTGCTGTCTATCTGCACAAATTCGTCAAAAATAGCTTTTAATTTATTTTCAGGTACGCCTATTCCTTTATTTACAATATCTATTTGTAAATATTCCAGAGTATTTTTTTTAGATTCTTGATTAGATATTATATTTTGTTCAATCTTTTGGGCGTTATTGCAGTTGATTTTAATATCTGTATTTTTAAAAGAAAATTTTATTGCATTGCTTAAGAGATTATAAATTACCTGCTTAAATTTTATTCTATCGCCGTATAGCTTATAATTTTCATTATAATTTTCAATATTATTATAAATAACACTCAAAGACAGCATTTTTTGATCAAGTAATGATTTTAAAACAGTATTTACTTCTTCAAAAACTTCTTTTATAGAAAATATAGAATAGTCTAAATTAAATTTCCCCGCTTCAATCTTGGCTATATCTAATATATTATTTATTAATTGAAGAAGATGCTTTCCTGAAACTAATATATTATTGATATATTTTTTATGTTTATCGGTTATATCCGAAGAATCTAATAAAAGATCTGAATATCCTATAATAGCGTTTAAAGGAGTTCTAAGTTCATGAGACATATTGGCTATAAATTTTGATTTTAATTCATTGGCTTTGGCTAGTTCTTTGATAGAATTTTCTAATTGTTTGGTGCGGTCTATTATCTTTAATTCAAGGTTTTCATTAAGGTTTTTAAGTTCTTTTTCATATTTCTTTTTTTCTGTTATATCTTTAGAAATACCTATAGTCCCGATTATTTCTCCTTTATTATTTAAAATTCTGGAAATTGTAAGAGAAATATTTGCAAGAGTGTTATCTTTTCTTTTTAAAACAGTTTCATAATTTTGAACAAAATGTTCAGTGCGCAATATATTTAAAATTTCATCGCGTTCAATTTTATTAAAATACAAATCAGATGCAGATGTACCGATAATATCTTTTTTTGAAAATCCTAATATTTTTTCTCCGCCTTTATTAAATTCGGTAATTTTACCGTTTTTATCGGTAACTATTATCATATCGAATGAGTCGTCTAGAATATTTTGAAAATAATTTTTCTGGTTTTTAAGCTGATTTATGATAGATTCTTTGTCTGAATGCGCTTTGTATCTGTC
>JAKACI010000043.1 GCA_021821565.1 bacterium
TGTTAAAGTAAATGAAATTTGTGTAACAGGCGGAATTAATCCTGATTTTAATCCTGATTTTTATTTTAATTTAATTAAATCCATCAGGGCTAATTTTCCTGAATTACATATCCATGCCTTTTCTCCTCAGGAAATTTTTGAACTTTCCTGCAAAACAGGCTTTTCGTATGAAAAAGTTTTTGAAATTTTAAAAGAAAACGGTCTTGATTCAATACCCGGAACGGCTGCGGAAATTTTAGCCCCTGAAACAAGAAAAGAAATATGCAAAGATAAAATACCGGCGGAAAAATGGATTAAAATAATCAAAACCGCTCATAAAATGGATATAAAATCATCTGCCACTATTTTATTCGGTCACATTGAGTCAAATGCCGACTTAGTTTATCATCTTGATTTAATAAGAAAAATACAGGATGAAACAAACAGTTTTACGGAATTTATCGCTCTGCCTTTTATCGCATTTAAAACTTCTTTAAAACATCAGGTTAAAATAGATATTAATACTAATGCCAATCGGCAAAAAATACTAAAATTTTATGCTATATTAAGATTATATCTTCACAATTTCAAAAATATTCAGACAAGCTGGCCCAAAATAGGCGTTGAACTTGCCGTTCAATCTCTTGCATGCGGGATTAACGACTTTGGCGGAACGCTAATGGAAGAAAGCATCACAAAAAGCGCAGGCGGAAACTTTGGCGAATATCTTAGCGAAAGCGATATTGTGTCGCTTATAAAATCGGCAGGAAAAATTCCCGTCAGAAGAGATACTTTATATAATTACATTTAAAAAATGAAAACAAAAAACAAAGCAAAACAAAGCAAAGCAAAGCAAGGTTCTCAATTAATTATCGCTAAACTATTTATTCCTATATCTAATATTTTATCTAAAATATCTAAAAACAGAGGCATCGGTAATTAGAATATTAAATTTTAAATTAAAATTATATGACATTAAAAAATAAAAAACTTCTTTTATGCATTACCGGTTCAATTGCTTGTTATAAATCAATTGAATTATACAGGAGTTTAAAAAAAGAAGGTGCTTTCGTTACCATTATACTAAGTTCGTCTGCTTCTAAATTTATTTCTCCGTATATATTTAAATCTTTCGGGGAAGAAGTTTATGCCGACGATGCTTTTGAAATTCCTCTTGCGCATATAGAACTTGCAAAAGCCGCAGATGCTATAATTATCGCCCCTGCCACATATAATACTATAAATAAGATAGCCTGCGGCATTGCCGATTCTTTGATAACCCTCACTGTTTCAGCTTCAGACGATAAGCCCTGTATTATAATTCCTTCTATGAACAATAAAATGTATTCAAATGAAATTTTGCAAAAAAACATAAAAAAATTGGCACAAAAAAAATATTATTTTGTAAATCCGTCTAAAGGAGAACTTGCCTGCGGCGATTTTGGGGAAGGAAAATTTCCTGAAACTAAAGATATTGTTTTTGAAATAGAAAGCGTTTTTAAAAATAAGAAATTTAAAGATAAAAAAATATTGATAACTGCCGGAGCGACGAGAGAATACATTGACCCCGTAAGATTTATATCTAACGCCTCAAGCGGAAAAATGGGAATAGCGCTTGCCAACGAAGCGGCAAAAAAGGGGGCAATAGTTACACTGATAGGGTGCAATATTGATTTATTATGTTCATATATAAACAACAATATACAATTTATAAAATCACAAAACTTCAGCGACTTAAAAGAAAGTCTTATAAATGAATTTCCTAAAAATGATATTTTAATAATGGCGGCAGCCGTTTCGGATTTTAGCATAAAAGAAAAGAATCCTTTAAAAATTAAAAAAGCGAATGCTAGTCCGGACAATGATACAAATATTCACTTAAATCTAATTCAAAATGACGATCTTCTTAAATTAATTGCAAAAGATAAAAAACAGGAACAGATAATTTTCGGATTTGCAGCAGAAACCGATAATATAATTGAAAATGCGCGAAAGAAGCTTAAAGAAAAATCTTTAGATTATATTTTTGTAAACGACGTTACAAAAAATATAATCGGCAGCAGCGAAAATGAAGGATATTTGATGAAAATAATGCCTGGAGACAAAGAAGAAAAAGATAAACAAAATATAAATTGCAGGCATAATTCTTATGATGATTATAATAATTATATATATACGGATGAAGAAATAAATAAAAGCTTAGATATAATTATAAATAGAATGAAAAATATAGGCGAAACAATTGTAAATACTCATAATAAAAATCATAACAATAATGAAGTATATAACAATCTATGGATTAAAGACAGCGATAATAATTTAGAAATAAAAAGATTTCAAAGAATGAGTAAGAATGAACTTGCCGAAGCGCTGCTAAACGAACTGTAATAATTTATTAAGTTTGATATTTCTAAATAAAAATTAACTTTTAAATTAATATGAGAATATAATATGCCGTTAATAATATCAAAACAAGATTTAGAAATTATTAAAAAACATATTGCCGAAATTTTTCCTTATGAAGCATGCGGAGCTATGCTCGGGATTATAGACGGGAATGATAAAAAAATAACTAAAGTTTTTCCAGCTAACAATAAATACAGAAAAATAGCATGGGATGCATTCGAAATTGAACCTAAAGATATGCTTGAAATAGATAAACTTTCAAGAAAAGACAATATTGAAGTATTAGGTTTTTACCATTCTCACCCAAATCATCCTGCGATTCCTTCTAATGCTGATATAAATGCTTCCTGGCCTTATTATTCATATATGATAGTTTCTGTAAAAGGCAATAATTTAGAAGATATTGCCGATATAAAAAATTATCTGATGCCTGATAAAATTAATAAGCCATTATGCGAAGAAATAATAATTGCAGAATAATCATTATTATTGTTTCATATAAGCGAACTATTCTTCAATAAGAGTATCAGGCGGTAATTATTTCATTTTTTACTTGACATTGAATTGATTAATTTAATAATATTAATGTAAATATTTTAATTTTTAACAAATTATTGAAGTATTTAAAAGAATAAGGGAAACAGGTTAAAGTCCTGTGCTGTACCCGCAGCCGTAAGAGGCGTTTAAGGACGTTCAATTTATGCCACTGGTGAGATAAAAATCAATAAGAACACCGGGAAGGCAGAATGTCTATATCCTCAAGCCGGAAGACCTGCTTTTAAATATGTTTAATCTAACAAAAACACATAAACATTTGCGGGAGGTCAAATGAGAAATTTAAAAACAAAAATCACATTCCTTTATTTATTCCTGTTTAGTTTTCTGGCCATTTCGCTGTTTATTTTATTTGCTCGCCTACATGCTAACCCTGCATTTATGAGCTTAGGATTTTTGGCTATGGTTTTAGGAGCCAAGCATGGTCTTGATGCCGATCATATTGCCGCTATTGATAATACCACAAGAAAATTTATGAATGAAGGCAAAAAACCGATTGCAATAGGCACGTTTTTTTCACTTGGACATTCTACTTCTGTTTTTTTCCTTGTCGGTATTATAGTTCTAACCGCAGGTTACCTCGATAAGTTTTTACCTGCAAGTGTTAAAAGCTTGACTAGTGTTTTAGGAACCGGGGTTTCTGCCGCTTTTCTTTATATAATAGCAATTTTAAATATAATAATATTAATTAGCATTATAAAATTAGCTAAAAATTACAGGACAAACAGGGAAATAATAGAACAAGAATTGCAAAAAAGAGGTTTCATGAATAGATATTTTTATAAAATATTTAATTTAGTGAAACACAGCTATCAGATGTATTTTGTAGGTCTTTTATTCGGCATAGGTTTTGACACCGGAACGGAAGCCGCCGTTCTGGCTATTGCAGGGGGGTTAGCTGCTTCCGGTCATCCCTTTATAGATATTATGATTTTGCCTTTATTATTTTCGGCGACAATGATGATTGTAGATTCTACAGACGGTGTACTTATGGTATTTGCTTACAGCTGGGCTTTTTTAAATCCCGTAAGAAAAATTTTTTATAATATAACTATTACTACATTATCAATTATACTGGCTTTAGGCATAGGAACATTAGAATGGATTCAGGTAATAGCTATGGAACTTGGTTTAAATAACGGAATCTTTTATACGCTGCAGACTGTTTCTTTTTATAAATTAGGCAGTATTATTGTAGGATTATTTATAGCCGTATGGATAGCGTCTATTATAATTTACAAATCTCTAAAAATTGAAGAGAAATATGATCCCCGATAATTTATAAATATTAATAATTATTTATTGTAATTAATTAATATTTACCTAATTTTATTTTATAGTTCACATCAAATACGCATTGTTTTTCTTTTCATATCCTATGACAGTATCTTTTCCGTGTCCGGGATAAACTATAATATCGTCATTTAATCTAAAAAGCTTATTTTTAATAGATTCAATTATTTTATCAAAATCACCGCCGAACAGGTCGGTTCTCCCTATAGTTTGTCTAAATAAGGTGTCTCCGCTGAAAAGAAAATTATTATTTACTAAAAACGATGTGCTTCCGGGAGAATGTCCCGGCGTAAAAATAGATTTGATATTAATATTTCCAATATTTATTTCTTCTTTTTCTTTTAGCTTTTTATCTATTGCAATATCTTCAATAAAATCAAATCCGAGATAGTCGGCCTGCTCTTTTAAATTGTCAATAATAGACTGTTCGTCTTCATTTGCGTAAAGGGGAATGCCATATTTTTTTTTAAAATAATTAACCATAGCCACATGGTCTATATGACAATGGGTATTCAATATAAATTGCAAATTGATATTATTTTCTTTAATCAATTTATCAATTTTATTTTCCTGTCCTCCGGGATCAATAATAAATCCATGTCTTTCATTACTTTCATCGTCATATATAAGATACGTATTAACTTCAAAAGGTCCTGCAGGTATAGTGAAATATTTCATAAATGTATAACTCCCATTATAAGTTTATAATAATTATAAATTATTATAATTTAATTATAATATCATAACCAATTAATTATTCAAAAAATTTTTGAAAACCCAAAATTGCCGATAGAGATTATTAAAAGTGCTTTATGCTATTTTTTTATTAATATCATTATTTTTATTTTTTTTATTATTATATTATTGAATTTTTAGCTTAAGATTCGTTAAAATAATTTTATTAAAGCTATATATACTATCTTTTCAATCAAATTTTATTTTTTTAAACATCTCTTTTAAACGTCTCAAGATTGGAAAGTGAACGTTCTTTCATTTTTCCATTCTTCTATATTGTTTTTAAATTGATTTAAAAGTTCAAGCGCTTCATTTTTAGTTTTACCTTCAGAGTAAATTTCAAAATAAGCCCCTTCCGATGCAGGAGTAGATAAAACCCATCCGTAGCCTCCTTCCCCTTTGAAAAGTTTTATTCCGTCAACAAACAATGCATTTTCATCTTTATATGTTTCTATAAACTTTCTCATAATAAAACCCTTTAATTCTGTAGGACACGGTACCGTAGTATATTCAAAATAACTCGGTTCTATATATCTAAGTTCATTTTTAATTGAAGTATTTAATTTAGCCAGCATTTCTAAAAGTTTTATTGCGGAATACATTCCGTCAAATGCCGGCTGAAAGACGGGATATATATATCCGCCTTCGTTATCTCCAGTAAAACATATTTGAGAATTTGCAGCCTTTTCCATAAGAGCGCTCGAAAAATGTTTTGCGGGAATTATTTCAAAATCGTATTCTTTAGCTAATTTAATAATATTAAGCGAGGCAATTACCGGCATAGAAATAATTTTATTCTGATTTTCAGTCTTCATTACTAAAAGACTCATAAGCGAAAGAGCGGTATTTCCGTCAATTATATCGCCGTTTTCATCGCATATATAAATTTTTTCTCCGCCGTTATCCATAAATATACCGATATCCGCATTAATTGACTTGACAATGCCTGAAAGATCTTTTAGCGATTTTTTAAATTCTTTGTCGTTTTTGGTTATTTTAGTCTGGTCAAGATTAGCGTTTAGATGAACAGATTCAATGTCTAGCTTACCGATTATCGCCGGAAATATTTTGCTGGAAGAACCGTAAGAATAATCTATAACTATCTTGAAATTTCTTTTAGCAATCTTTTCTAAATCTATTGTTTTTAAAAATCCATCCGTATAATATTCCGTCCCATGCGTAGGATAAAAAATTTCCCCCGTATCTTCCGCTCCCACTCTTGCAAAGTCTTCCCTGAAAAATAGCCTTTCTATCTTTTGTTCATTTGCGGGAGAAAGATCTAACCCTTCCGAATCAAAAAATTTAATATTTATCAATTTTTTATCAAAAGGATGTTTTCTCACGTGGATACCTCCAAATGTTTTGTATTGTCTCGCCTGGTATCTTGCGATAGGTATCGGAGTATCGCTAAAATCATTTACATTAACGCCTACGGAAAGAACTCCAGACATTATAGCTCTTGAGAAAAGTCTGGAGGCTTTATGACTGTCTCTTGAAATTGATATTGTTTTAGACTTACCTATGGATGCTCCAAAAGCAGCGCCTAATTTTGAACAAAACTCAGGGGTAATTTCATAATTAGCAAGACCCGTAACCCCATACTGTCCGAAAATTCTTGCGCTCCATTTATCTGACCATATTAAACTTTCCGAAAGTATTGCCCCGTCTTCTACATTTTTAAACGGCCATATTTTAACGTTGGGATTTATAATGGCGTTGTTTCCAATTATACAAACATCTGAGATGATTCCGCCTGTACCGACAAAAACATTATTTCCTATTTGGGTTCTATAGCCTAATATAGTTTCCTGCATTTCGCATGAACTGCCTATATGGGAATTTTTGCCTATAACCGAGCCGCTTATTAACGTGTTCTCATTTATAATTACATTGTCTCCTATAACGCAGTTTTTAATTTTGCAGTGCTGCATTACTTTAATATTTTTGCCGAATATCGAATTTTCAACATCTGAAGTTATATCTATTATTGTACCTTCTGCTATTCGGATATTTTTTTTCGTTAAATATCCTCCGTCTATATCAATTTGTACTTTACCTGTAATAATATCTAAATGGCTTTGTCTGTATTCAGAAAGCGTACCTACGTCCTTCCAGTAGCCGTCAGAAATAAAACCGTACAATTGCATATTATTTTTCATAATGACGGGAAAAAATTCCTTAGAAAAATCGAATTCTTTTTTTTCCGGTATAAATTTAAATACGCTTTTGTTTAAAATATAAATACCGGTATTTATAGTATCGCTAAAAACTTCCGACCATGAAGGTTTTTCAAGAAATTTATTAATTTTTCCTTCATCATCGGTAATAACTATTCCATAAGGAAGCGGATTTTCAACTCGAGTTAAAACTATCGTCGCATCTGAATTTTTTTCTTTATGAAAATCAATCGGTTTTTGAAGATTAAAATCAGTAATGATATCGGCGCTTATAACTATAAAATTATCTTCCTCAATAAATTTTTCCACATTTTTAACGCTTCCTGCAGTCCCGTAATCTTCTTCGGCTAAAATATATTTAATATGAACTCCGAATTTGCTTCCGTCTTTAAAATAGCTTGTTATAACTTCAGGCTGGACATAAAGTAAAATGATAAGGTCTTTAATTGAATATTTTTTTAATAAATTTATTACATGCTCCATCATCGGCTTGTTGGCGATATGAATCATAGGTTTTGGAGTGTTATTCGTCAACGGCTTAAGTCTTGTTCCAAAACCTCCGGCCATAATAACAGCTTGCATAGATTAATTTTCCTCCTTTTTTTATTTTATTATTGCGTGAAATATGATAAGTTATGATAAGTTATTTAACATATATTTAAATTATATCTTAAATTATTCAAAAAAATAACAAATTTAAATAAAAAATTATGCTATCTTACATATTACATTTAGATACATTGTTGTTTTTATTCATAAATAATAATTTTCATTTTTCAATGCTTAATGAAAATATGAGAGCTGTTACATTTCTTGGGAACGGCTGGGTCGTATACTGGATAGTCTTATTGTTTGTTTATATTTATAATAGGCAAAATTTTAAAGAATCTTTCTTTTTATTATTTATTACTCAATTAGTCCCCGGGATATTTGATATAATTTTGAAAAGATTGGTTGATAGACCGAGACCTATAGTCGCTATGCATAAGTTGATAGAACAAGGAACAGTGCATATTGATCTGCTCGGGAGACACCTCACCGAATATTCATTCCCGTCAGGCCACTCAACAACTGCTTTTTCATTAGCCGTAGCTATGGCTTATTTTTTTCCTAAACATTACAAATTATTTTATATATTAGCTGCAATAGTTGCGTTCTCCAGGGTGTACGATGGCGAACATTATCCCTTAGATGTAATTGCCGGAGGAATTTTAGGATACGTTTTTGCTAAACTTACCTTGATAATTTATAAAAAAATAAGAAAAATAAACGGATATAATTTTGAAAAAATTAAAAATTGACTTTTTTGTAACAATTTTATAATATTAATATTAACGGATATTTAATAATATTAATCGTTAAATACATTAAGAAAATACATTAAGAACGTTATTATTAAATACGATTAATAAACTACTTAAATTAATTTTAATATAAAATAATTAATAATTATAATATGATTGCTTTTTTAACGGTTGTTTTAATAGTTTCGGCTATTTTTCTTATTATCGTGATTTTAATGCAGCAGGGCAAAGGTCAGGAAATGGGTGCAGTATTCGGAGGAAGTTCTCAAACTGTATTCGGGGCTTCAGGTGCAGGAAATTTTTTAACAAAAACTACCGCAATACTCGCCGCTATTTTCCTCGGCTCGGCATTTTTAATCAGCTATATATCTGCAAAGCAGGTTAGTCCCATAGCTATAAAAAGTTATCTAAAAAAACCTGCAAAAACAACCTCCGCAGCTGCTTCTATAATTAATAAAAATGCAGCTAAAAAAACTAATGCTATAAATCATGCTAAAAAATCGGCGGCAATTAATAAAACAACTAATGTATCTGTAAAAAGCGGTGCAATACCGGCAAGTTCAAAAACAAACAAACTGGTCAAAAAGCAGAATTGATTTAAGCCAGACACACCTCTTGTTTTTTAAGATGTTCTAATATAAAGCGTTTCTTGTTTTTTAAGATGTTCTAATATAAAGCGTTTAATGAATTATTTTGTAGTTTGATAAAAAATTAAAATTAGATTCGACTATAGTTCCGTGTATTCATAATAAACTTGGACTAAGATTAAAATATTAAT
>JAKACI010000044.1 GCA_021821565.1 bacterium
AATCTTTTATTTTGTATATCTGTTGTTTATTTATTACCGATATAAAATTGCAAACTTCGACTAAAGTATTAAAGCAATAATATTCAACCCCTAAATATTTTGCCTCGTTTAAATTTTCATACGGAATAATAATTTTTTTATTTAATCTTTTTGCCAACAAGCTTAAGGCGATTACTCCGTCAATTTTATTAATGTTTCCGTTTAAAGAAAGCTCTCCGGCTATTATATAATCGTTAAGATTTATTTTAGGAATTAATAATTTTGCAGATATTAATATTCCTAATGCAAGAGAAAGGTCAAAAATAGGTCCTGATTTTTTAATATCGGCAGGGGCAAGATTTATAGTGATTTTTCTTGCAGGATATTCAAAGTTTGAATTTTTTATTGCTGCTTTAACTCTGTCTTTTGATTCTTTAGTAGAAGTATCAGGCAAGCCAACAATCATAATGCCGGGTATTCCGTTAGCAATAAATATTTCAACATCAACAATAATTGCATTAATTCCAAGAAATGTAGCGCTGTGTAATTTTGTAATCATAAAATTTGTAATATTACATGATTATAATTAAATAAGACTGCTTAACTTAAGTATATCATTTGTATATTACAAAATTATGAAGATTATGTTTAAATTAAATGAATTTTATTTATTATTATTTAAATTATATAATTTTTCAAGCGAATCAAGTCTTTTTATTAAAATTTCGACAATTTCTTTTCCTTTATCCCTTTGTTTTTTCTGACTATCTTTAATATAATCTATTCCTTTAAAAAAATGCTTGAAAATATTAAGGGCTTTATCAGGCTCAATTTTATTTGACGCAATTAATTTTTTAAAATCAGAAATATAATTATTATTAGTATTTATATCATTACTAATATCATTTTTATTGTTAATATTAATAATAAAAAATTCTTTAAATATTTTTTCTATAATATCTTTAGCATATCCATTTTCATTATCATTTATGTTTGATTCTAACTCGTCTAATATTTCATAGATTACAAACATTGATGTTCCGTACATATCAAATGTATTATTTAAAGAATCTAAAATTTTCTTTGTATGCAAAAACATAATTTGTTCGTCTGATTCAGGTTCAGGCTTATTGTTTACTTTTCTATTTCTCAGTTTATTTTCGTTTTTATTCTTATTATTATTCACATTATCTGCAATATTTAAATCAAAACCGGCGTTTTTAGATTTAGACAAAGATATAGCAGCGTCAGTATTTACATTTGTATCTATGCTTTCATTATCGGCGTTATAATCGGCATTTGATTTATTATAGCTTTTAAACAGCGCATCTATAAAATGCGCCGTGCGATAATTGTGAAATTTATACATATAAGGAATTTTAACAGTTCTTAAATTCAATAGGTTTAGCTCATTTTTGTTATTTGAATTTTTTTTATATCCTGTATTTTTATTTAATATATTATTGTTATTCTTACCGTCATTACCGTCATTTCCTTCACGGGTAAAATCTGCATCATCATTGTTATGCGTAATATAACCGGAAATAGCGGCCATAAAATTTGAATACGTATGTTTTTTTAGTAATGGAGCGTTGGGATATGCCGTAATAAAATCATTGTATCCGAAAATTGGCATAACCTTATACTTAGCGTAAACATTCATTAATATATCTACAATTTCACCAATTTCATTAATTACATCAAATAATCCGAATTTCTTTTCAGGAGTCGTCAAAATTATAAAAGAAGAAGCGGTGATACCTATTGAAGCGCAATATGCTATAATTTCCTTTGTTTTTTCTATGTAAGCTAATTCCTTTCCTTCTTTTGTTTTCCTAAAGAACTTTACCTTTTCAGGCAAGAAACTTTCAACTCCTATCTGTATTTTTGAAAAATTAGCTTTTTTAAATTTATTAAGAAGATCTATATCGTGAATATGCTCAACTTTAACCATTGCGGTAAAACTAAATTTTTCGTTAAGGTTATAAGAAATAATCAAATCAAGAAAATTATTAACCCATTTTTTATTTTGAACAAACAGATCGTCGTCAAAACTTACCCCGAAAACATTGTGATTTTTAGCTTCGTTTAATATTTTCAATAAAAATTCTATATTTAATTTTCTATAATTATAATTTACAATGCTGCAGTATGAACACTTTCCCCAATTACATCCTCTTTGAGCATAAATTCCGATAGACTCAAATTTATAATAATCATATATATCCCAAGGATACGCCGTATATTGCTCATTTATTTCTTCTTCGGTCGGGTGCGGCGCTATTAAATTTTCAAAATCAGTTTCTGATATCAAATCTTTATATGGATTATAAAATTTTTGAAAAAAAGAACTGCTGCGGTTTATTCTGTTAAAATAACGTATAGTACCGTCGTTAAGCTTTACGGCGGCATCGGATATCGGACATTTAAAACTAATAGATTGACAGCTTAAATTATGCGGTCTATCAGACAATGAATTATCCGGCAAATTGCGGCTATTGTAATTTAGCGGATTTAATGGATTTATTGTTCTTTCAAAATAAATTTCGTCCGGTATATATGATATAGGAGAGGAAAAACTGCCTCTATTTTTAAACAGAAGCTCCATATGATTATCCGTGCAAAAATAAGCTTCATCTTTTTTAATATTAGATTTTGCGTCGTCAGGAAATTTTTTAAAGAGATTCAGGTTTGGTTTGTTTTTGTTATACTTGTCATTCTCATATTTATCATATGTTTTTATTGAATCTAAAACGGCGGGAAGTGTTTTTTCGGCATCACCTTCAATAACAACATCTATACCTTCCGCATTTATAAGCTCTTTATAGTATCCATATACGCCGGTGCCGCCCAATATATTAACAATAAACGGATCTATATTTTTGATTTTAATCGCAGTCTGAAGTATACCTCTTAAGCTGTCGGCGCTCATCAGAGACAACAGGCAGACATCATATTTCTGAAAATAATCTTTATTATCCTGAGTCTGTGATTTTTTTCCGCTATCGGAATTATACGTGTACGGTTGATGAGTTTTTCTAAGTGTTTTAAGTAAATCATCTTCACTTATAAAAAAATCTACTAAAAATCCGATATTCCTCAGATACGCTATAAAAAACAAAATAGGTGGGGCTTCTTTTGACTGAAAGCGTTCATAATCAACATAAAAGGCTAATCTCTTATTTTTCTGCAAGTGTTATATTCCCAATAAACTAATAAATAATAAATATAAATTATAAAATTATAGATTAAAACCTGACTATTATTCTTTGAAGAAATATGAATAAATAATTTTTTCCGAAACCCCTCCGCCTTCTATTCTCCATACAGGTTTTTCAACTACTAAAGCTGAAACTGCAATTTTTCTATTCCGTGTTTCTCCAAAACCGGTAAACCACTGATATAAACCTGCAGGGTGATTACCTGATATAGTTCCTGTCTTTCCTCCCGTAGTAACCCCCGGAAGCATATATTGATTATAATTATTATAAAAATCATACCTGCCTACACCTTGAGTTACGGTGCTAATCATCAATTTCTTTAAAGTAGCTGCAGTTGAAGAAGTGACGGGGTAATCTAAAATTCTGACATTTTTATGTTTATAAACTATATGTCCGTTAGAACCTATTACCTCTTCTACAATATACGGATCAAGCAGCTTACCGCCGTTTATAACAGCTGCCGACATTAATGCCGCAAGAAGAGGCGTAACTCTGGCATTTTTAAAACCTGCTCCCGTTAATTCAATATTATAAAATTTTGACGGTACTTTTGCGGCGCTATTTTGTAAATTTAAAATAAAAGGAATCTTGCGGTTAAAATAATATTTATCAAAATATTTTTGCAGTAATAAACGTCCTACATAAAATCCTGCAATTTTACCGAAAGCAATATCGCATGATTTTGCAAAAGCAAGACTAAAAGATATTTTATTATTTCCGGTATTTATATTTTGAATCCAATAATTTTTATTTGTTCCGTATAATCCGCCGTTATAACAAACATTAAAACCCGGATAAAAACCTTTAGACTCAATTGCCGCGGATGCCGTAACAATTTTTGCAAGCGAACCGGGTCTATAAGCTATTAAATCGGAAATTTCATATTTTTTAGATTTATTGCTCGCATATGAATAAAATCCAAGAACGGCTCCCGTCTCAGGATTAACTGCCGCAACGGCTCCGAATGGTACATTATTCGTCCTTAAAACTCTTTTAGCTTCATTTTGTACGGCAGGATTAAGCGTATATATTATTGTGTATTTTCCTATTTTCTGTATATAATGTCCATTTTTTATTGTATTAAATTTAGGAGGGTAGGATTTGAAATATTTTTTCAGAGCTTCAACGGAAAAATTATGACTGTTAAAATATTTTTTTGCATAACTTTTTATGCCGTTTACACTTAAAGATACAGATAAAGTTTCAATTTTATTATTTTTTTTAGGATTAATAAATTTAATAGGTCTTATTCCCGTGCCTAAAAAAGTCTGCCGTTTATTTAACGCTGATTTTGTATAATAATTTTTTAAATAAGAAAATAATTTTATCCCGCTTATTGAGATTATAATAAGCATAGCTAAAAATATAAAAATTAATACGGGTTTTAAAATATTAGGATTTTTTCTTTTGCGCCTGTTTAAAATATGCTGGTAAGACTTCCAGTCTTTTATTTTTTCCATTATTAATAATTTTGCCTTATACTTTTTATATTTTTTATTTATAAATTTTGACTTAGCCTTCAATACTTAAGCAGTGCCTAACGGCATAAAGCGAGCAGACAAGCAGGGCATAAACCATGACGGCATTAACGCCTATTGATTTCTTAACTAATTTTATTATACATCTCTTACTCATATCAATAAAAAAAGGAGAGGAGTCCCCATATTTCTTGGCTTCTTGACTATTTCTTAACTTTTGCCGCCGACAACTATAGAAGGTATTCTTAAAGTCGGCTGTCCGTCAGATACAGGCGCTCCCTGTCCGTCTTTGCCGCAGGTGCCTACGCTGTAACCCATATCGTTTCCGACCATATCTATGTTATTCAATATTTCCGGTCCATTACCCATCAAAGTTGCGCCGCTTACTGCTTCACAGACAGCGCCGTTTTTTAAAATATATCCTTCCATTACTTCAAATACAAAATCGCCTGTAACCGTATTTACCTGACCGCCGCCCATTTTTTTGACAAATAGCCCTTTATCTATAGTTTTAATTATATCTTCAGGCAAACTTTCGCCCTTTGCAATCATTGTATTTGACATTCTGACTATAGGCTGATGTTCATAAGACTCTCTTCTGCCGTTGCCCGTCAATTCATATCCGTACTTAATATTAGATAAACGGTCAGACATATATTTCTTTAATATTCCGTTTTCAACTAATATATTTTTGTTTGACGGAGTGCCTTCATCGTCAAATCTGTACGAGCCTCTTTTTCCTATTAATGAAGAATCGTCAACAACGGTAATAAGTTTTGAAGCAACTTCTTCGCCTATTTTATCGGAATACACGCTTAAACCGCTGCCTGCTATATCAGCTTCTAAACCATGCCCTATTGCTTCATGTATCATTGTTCCGCCTGCTTCGCTCGACAACACGACAGGCATTGTTCCTGAAGGGGCAAAAGGCGCTTCAAGCAGAGTGATTGCTCTTTTACATGCTTTTCCTGCTATTTCGGCGGGGTCAATTTTATCAAAAAATTCAAAACCCATAAACGCCGAAACGGGCTCATAGCCCATTTCTGTTTTTTTGCCGTCAGAAACTACGACATTTACAAAAAAAGTAATAATTTCCCTGCTATCTTCGGCAATATTGCCTTTAGAATTTATAATAAAAATATCTTGCTTGTAATCTTTGTAAGAAACATTAGATTGTAAAATTCTTTTATCGTATCCCCAGGAAAATTTTACCGCATCATCTATTTTTTCTATTTTTTTATTCATAGAAACATTTAAAACTTCTTTTAAAATGGGCATTTCTATTTTTGTCTCAAATTTTTTAAAATTTAAATCTAAATTATTAAAATCCTTATCCGTTCTATTAGTTTTTGCTATTTTGTTTAAATTTTTGGCTATTTCTAATAAATTTTTTTCATCAATATTATTTGTAAATGCATAATATGATTTTTTTTCAGAAATAAGTCTTAACCCTGCGCCTCCCGAAACTCCCGAAATAGCTTTTTCTAATTTTTTATTCTCATTTGAAAGAAAATTAGATATATTTGATTCAATGAATATATCAATAAAATCATCTTCAGATGTTCTTATAATTTTGAAAATTTTATTAAAATCTATGTCTATACCTGTAACATTCATTACAACTCCCTATTTTTGTTATGTTAAAATATAAAAACTTAAGCTATCATTATTAAACATTATATTTTATAATTATAATAATATAATAAATTATGTTAAGTATAGCATAAAATATAATGTTTATAAATAGACAAAACCATAAAAATTAAAAATTTTTAATATAAAAAACAATGAATACACAGGAAGCAATTCTGGAAATAAATTTAAAAAATCTATCAAATAATATTCAACAATTAAAATCATTAAACTTTAACAAAAATAAAACAATAATTGCAATCATTAAATCGGACGCCTATGGGCATGGTTTATTAGAAATTGCGCAGGTTTTGGAAAAACAAGGAATTAATTTTTTTGGAATAATTAAATTAGATGATGCCTTTTTGTTAAAAAATAAATTAAATAATCCTAAAATTTTAATGCTTTCGGGGGTTGACGAAAAACATATTGAAGATGCCGTAGGGATGGGTATTTCTATTTGTGTTTTCGATTTGGATTATCTTAAGACCGTCTATGCAGCTGCCGGAAAAATTCATAAAAAAGCTCTTATACATTTAAAATACGATTCGGGAATGAATAGACTCGGATTTAACGATGACGAGTTGCTTAAAGCATTAAACTATATTGAAGAAATTAGAAAAAACGGAGATTTTTTAGAATTTGAAGGTATTTTCAGCCACTTTTCTTCCGCTGAATCAGATATAAATTATACAAAATTTCAGCTTAATAATTATAAAAATGTTTTAAAAATTATATCGGACAGAAAATTAAAACCGCTATATACTCACATTAGCGCAAGTTCTTCTATGCTTAGCAATGAAATAAAAGATGACTTTTCAAATTCTGTAAGACCGGGTATATCTTTGTACGGAATCAATCCTGTCAGCCCGCAGATAAATTTGAATTTAAAGCCTTTAATGACATTAAAAACCGGTATCATTCAGATAAAACAAATAAAAAAAGGATGCTCTGTTTCTTACGGCAGAACATTTAGAGCTCCTTCCGATATGAATATCGGAATTATCAACGCGGGTTATGATAACGGCATATCGAGAATGCTTTCCAACAAGGGAAGGGTTATAATAAACAATCAATATGCCGATATCATCGGTACTATAACTATGAATATGATTATAGTAGATTTATCAAAAATTAAAAACGCGTCATTAAATGACGAAGCGATTATTATGGGAGAAAGCGGAGGTAAAAGGATTACGGTTGAAGAAATTGCAAATTATGCTAAAACAATACCTTATGAAATATGTCTAAATATAGGAAAATCTAACAAACGAACTTACGTACAAAGCATTAGTTCTTGATATCATGTTTATCTTGCACGCTCCAAACCTTTTAGTATAAAAAACTATTACATGCGATACGCAGCGTATATTACAGAAAAAACTCAAATTGCCGATAGATATTTTGTTTTAAACATACCGTAATCTTTAGAACATTAGATTTATGCCTGCTCAAGAATGACATCCTGCTGGCGAAACGATTGACCGTGGAAATCATTTTCGCGCAGGCATAAATCCAGAACTTAAGTTTGTTAATTAACGGCATTAACTTCTTTAACTTCGGGTATTCTTTCTTTTAATACCCTTTCAATACCGCCTTTAAGAGTCATCATTGAACCCATACATCCTGCACAAGCGCCTTGAAGCCTGACATTGACGGTGCCGTCATCCAATATATTAACCAATTCTACATCTCCTCCGTCAAATTGGAGAGACGGTCTGATTTCATTTAATACTTTTTCTACTTCTATTTTATCTAAAGCCATTAATCCTCCTTTAAATATTTAATTTATTAAATATTTCAATATTAATATTAAACATCACGATTAATAATATACCATTAATTATAAGCAATGTCAAGAACTTCAAACTCTCTTTGTCCTTTAGGAACGTTTATAACCACTTCATCTCCGGCGCATTTTCCTATTAATGCTTTTGCAATAGGAGAAGATATAGAGATTTTACCTTGACTTATATCTGATTCGGTATCGCCGACTATCTGATATGAAACCTCTATTCCGATATCTAAATCCAAAAGTTTTACTTTTGCGCCGAAAACAATTTTGTTTTCGCATATTTTAGATATGTCTATTATTTGCGCTCTCGCTATTTTATCCTCAAGTTCCATAATTTTTCCTTCTAAAAAGCTTTGCTTCTCTTTGGCAGCGCTATATTCGGCATTCTCAGACAAATCGCCGTGCGATCTCGCCTCTTCAATTGCTGATATATTTGCAGGTCTTTCAACGGACTTTAACCGTTTTAGCTCTTTGACCATTTTATCATAGCCTTCTTTGGTAACAGGACAAGAATCATTGCTGATGCTCAATTAGACTTTACCTCCTCGACTTAAATCTTTAAACATATAAAATACAAAGAAAATATGCAAAAATAATTAATAGTAAATTTTTATTGCTTCTTCGATTATATTCATCTATATTTATCCTAAAATTGCCGATAGAAATCTTTAAAATAATTTTAAAGCTATGTAAAAATATTAGATTCCCGTTTTCGCGGGAATGACACCTTTCGGGTGAAAAGCTAAACACCCGTAAAATTACTCCTGCGTGAGCGGAAAATTGGAAAATAAATTTTCTATAGGCAATTCTGGGTTCATTATATTTGTTGCATTTACTGCATTTTTTTATAATAATCTTGTATCGGTTCAACAGATATTTTTTTTTCTTTAAGTGATTTTATAGCCGAAGAAGCGGCAAAAGCCCCTCTAATAGTC
>JAKACI010000045.1 GCA_021821565.1 bacterium
TTTTTCATATTTTTATAAAGAATATACCAATATATAATATTATAAATTGTCGTCTGCTTTATTGGAATTAATATTATAAAATTTGTATTTTATAATATTTTCATTGTATAATTTATAATAACAATTAAATTAGACATCTTGATTTTTTTTCTATATAATTAAGATATTAAATAAGTTATTAAAAATAAAAATCAATAACCTTAATTCTGTAACAGAAACTATTAAATATACAGCAATATTTTAAGAACTGTGGATTTCCGCCTACGCGGGAATGACACCCAATGGGTGAAAGGATAAAATCTCTCAAAGTCATTTCTGCGAAGGCGGGAATCCAGAATATAAAATCCTATTACAGGATTAAAGAATAAGAATATATTTGCAAATTTATTATAAATTATGAAAATTATATATGCTCCATGGCGTATGGATTATCTTATGCAGGATAAATCTAAAATAAATGAATGCGTTTTTTGTGTTGAAAATAAATCGTTTGACAATAAATATATGTTGTATAAGGGTAAATATTCCTTTATTAAGTTAAATATGTTTCCTTATAATTGCGGACACACGTTAGTTATACCGTATGTTCACACTAATCAGCTGAATGATTTATCGTATGAAACTGGCGCCGAGATTATGATGCTTATTTCTAAATCTTGCGATATATTAAACGAAGTATATAAATGCGACGGCATTAACGTCGGATTAAATTTAGGCAAGGCTGCAGGCGCAGGAATTGAAAAACATTTGCATTTTCACATAATTCCAAGATGGGAAGGCGATGTTAGTTTTTATTCTACTTGTTCTGATTTAAGAGTTGTTTGTGAACTTCTTGACGATACATACGCAAAATTGATAAATTATTTTAAGAGGATAGAAATTTAATTTATGTTAAAAATTATTAATTTTATAATACTCGTTATATTTGTAATATTTGTTCTTATTTTTACAATATATAACCATGCACTTGTTAGAGTCACTTTTTTTAACTATGAATCTATAAAAATTCCATTATCCGTTATTGTATTTTCATCTGTTATAATTGGAATAATTATAGGTTTAATTTATCATTTTTATGTTTTATTTAAAATAAAAAAAGAAAATAAACAAGATGCTATGAGGAACAAAAATTCAGGAAGTAATTAATTTAATATTAATGCTGATTTTTAAATTAAAAATTTGCTTACCTCTTCTATTGTTAAATCTAAAATTTCATCAGAATTTAAATCGTTAAAGCAAGACCTGCTTAATTTCTCATCTTTTGATATTGCCGCTAAAATCTCCACTGTTATAGATAATATAATCATAGATGCTTTTAATGAAAATATTTTTTCCGATGATGTTTGCATAATTGCCGCAGGAAGTTACTCCATTAATGAGCTGTGTCCATTTTCAGATATAGATTTGATGATTCTTATCGGAAATAATGCAAATTCGGCAGTTCAGGAAATTTTGACGAAAAAATTAAAATTTTTTTTTTACCTGTTCTGGGACGCTGCCGTAGATCTTTCGCAAAGCGTAAGAACCGTCGCAGAAGCTATAGATTTAATGGAAAAAGATTTGAATACTTATACTTCTTTCATAAATGCGAGATATATAACCGGAAATGTTAAACTATATGATGATTTTAAATTAAAATTTAAAAATATTAACGCTAAAAATATATTCTTAACGGAAATAATGAAAAGCCTCCGTAGAAAAAGACTCATTAACGTGATGGTTGATAATGATATTTTTCTTTTAGAGCCTGACGTAAAAGACGGAATCGGCGGTCTGCGCGATTATTCCTGGTGCGAATGGATTTATTATATTTTGGGCAAACCTCTTCAATCATTAGAATTTTTGCATTACCGTAATATTCACGGCAGCATAGCTGGAAGCGAAGATTTGAATGGCGATTCAAATTTAAACTTTAATGATATAAAATATTTTATTAAATCCAAGGATTTTATTTTAAAAACTAGAATAATGATGCATTTACTGGCAGGCAAAAAAATTGACAGGCTAACTTTTGATATACAGGAAAAAGTTGCATCGGCTTTTTTTTACAAAGATATTAAATTTTTAAATAAAATAGAATTATTTATGCATGATTATTACTTGAACTCTAAAAATTTACATATAAATTCTAAAATTATTTTGAATGAATTAATAAAAAAGCCTTTATTTTTAAATTATAAATCAGAAATTAATAATAAAAACAGTAATAATCAAAATATAAGAAAAAAAATAAATTCTGAATTTAGCCTTATTGCCGATAAAGATAATATATTAATAGAAAACGGATATATATATATTAAAAATAAAGAAAAGTTTTTATCTGGTCCTGAAAATTCTTTTTTTCTGCTTGAAATATTTTTAAACACGGGGCAGAGACTTGATATGGAATCTGTTAATATATTAAAAAGAGCTTATTTTCTGCATAAAAATAATATTGTCAATAATAAAACGGCAATAAATTTTTTTATTAATTTGTTAAAAAGCAGAAAAAGAGTCTATGAAACTCTTTTATTAATGCATGAAACTAATTTGTTGAGCGCATTATTGCCGGAGTTTAAAAAAATAGATTCTCTTTCAACCAATGATGTGTACCATATCTACACTGTAGATGCCCACTCTCTTAACGGTATACATATTCTGGAAAAATTTGTCAATTTTAAGATACATAAAGATTTAAAAGATATAGCAATTGACCTTAATGAAGAAGATATGCTGGTTTTAAATTTATCTATGCTGCTGCATGATATAGGCAAAGGATATGCTCCGCATCACGAAAAGATAGGGTCTAAAATTGCAGTAAAAATAGCAAAAAGACTCGGTATTGAAGAAAAGTCTTACGGAATGCTATATTTTCTTATCCTAAACCATTTTTTAATGCCGCTTACTTCTGAAAGAAGAGATATGCATGACCCCGTAACTATCAAAACTATTGCAGACGTTTGCGAAGACATAAAGCACTTAAAATTTTTATTTATTATAAGCCTGTGCGATTCAATCGCCGTGGCGCCCGGCAGGTTTAATTCATGGAGAAAAATGCTTCTTGTAGAATTATATAATAAAACATATTCTTATATTGAAAACAGTTTAAATTATTATAACCGGGATTTATCATATTATGTAGATGAAATTTATAATAATATAATTTCAGAAATAAACAAAAATAAAGCTGCATATTTTGATTTTATGTTGAATATTGAAAAAGATAATGTTAATAATCTTAATAAAGATTTGCATTTTGATTTTAAATCAGATTTTGGAATCAATAATATAAACAATGCAAGTCGTATAAAAGTAAAAGAATATATAAAACACTACTTAAACTCTTTTTATTATCCTATTAAATATATTCAAAGAAATTCTTCGGAAAAAATAGTATCCCATATCAAATTATTATCTGAAATCAATGATAAACATATATTTAATTACGCAGCTATACAAAATAAAGAAGCAAATTACTTTGAGTTTATTATTTGCGGCAAAGAACGGAAAAATATTTTTTCCGATATAACGGGAACATTGTCTTATTATGATTTTAATATTATGAGTGCCGATATCAACACAAGAAAAGACGGCAATTTTATTGATATATTTTTTATTAACCATATATATAAAGATATTAATTCAGAAATAGAATGGGATAAAATAGCAAATATTATCGGTCAAATTTTTCAAGGAACATTGACCGTATCTATATCTGATATGTTTCATAAAAAGATTGAAAGTTATAAAATTTATAAAAAATTTACGCCGCATGTTTCTTCGGCATGTAACGTTTATAATAACTTGAGCGAAGAATTTACGGTTATCGAAATTCAGGCGCCGGACAGAAAAGGCTTGCTCTATGATATTTCAAAAGTTTTTAATGATTTTAACATTGATATATTTGAATCAAAAATAACCACTATGGGCAGCAAAGCTTTAGATACTTTTTATATAAAAGATGAAAAAGGCAGGAAGATTAAAAATATTTTAGTCATAAAAAAAATTAAATCGGCGTTTATGAATATATTATGAATATTTTTAATTTTTAATATAATTTTCAATTAAAAAAGTTGCATAAATATAATAATATGGCTGAAAATCAAGAAATATTAAATCAAGAAATATTAATAGACAAATATATAACTTATTTAAAGATTGAAAAAGGTTACAGCCGGAACACTTTTTATGCATATTATAAAGATTTAAAATTTTTTTTCAATTATCTGCAGCAAGAAAATAAAAATTTTTTTTCAATTACGTCTCTGTCGGTTCAGGAGTTTCTTTCTTCTTTAACTGCTTTAAATCTATCCGCAAAAACACGCGCAAGATTTTATTCGTCAATAAAAGGTTTTTATAAATTTTTATACAGAAATTCAGAAATAAATGAATTCCCTTTTAAAGATATAGAATATCCTTTTGTCCGCAGAAAATTGCCGGAATTTCTTACTAAAGATGAAATTAATAAGATGCTCGGGGTTAAATTTCAAAATAATTTTGAAGGTATAAGAAATAATGCTTTTATAGAACTTTTATATGCCAGCGGCTTAAGAATATCCGAAATTGCCTCAGTTAAACTTGAAAATTTTAATTTTGAAATTAATTTTGTTAAAGTAATAGGCAAAGGTTCAAAGGAAAGAATTGTTCCGTTTAATATTTCGGCGGCAAAATATATTAAAGAATATCTTAAAGAAAGAGAAAAAGTAGAAAGAGGCATCGGCAATTATCTTTTTGTGACAAAAAAAGGCAGACCCCTAACGAGGCAGGGTCTATGGAAAATAATCAAAAAAATTGCGGTTAAATCCGGTATTGATAAAAATATAACGCCCCATACCATACGCCATACATTTGCAACACATCTTCTTGAAGGAGGAGCGGATTTACGGTCTATCCAGCAAATGCTGGGACATTCAAATATTTCAACCACCGAGATTTATACTCATACCGATATAACACATTTGAAAGAACAGCATTTAAAGTATCATCCGAGAAATATAAAGAATATAAAGGAATAAAAATGAAAAAATGAAGAAATAGCATTTATCCTGAGTGATTAGTGTGTAAAAATATAATCATTAAGCCTTATAAATTAAAAATTTATCATTTTAATAGTATAATATATATAAAATAAAAAATAATAAAATAATATAAATGACGGCTTATTTGAATGATTTAAATAAAAGTATAAATAATCATATAAGTAATATAGATTTTTATAAAACTCTCGGTAAAATTGCAAAAACACACGGGTTTAAAATTTATATAATAGGCGGTTTTGTCCGCGATTTAATTATTTATAACATATATGGAATTCATAACAAACCTAAAGATAAATCATTAGATATTGATATATGCGTGGAAGGAGACGCTACTATTTTTGCGGAAACGTTAAAAAATGAACTGCATAAATATAATAAAGCCGATGTGCATATTAATAATATAAAAATACATAAACAGTTTAAAACTGCCGGTATTTTTTTTACTATAAAAGAAAATAATAATAAGGATATTGTCAATAATATTGAAAATATTGAAAAAACAATTAATACTAAAATTAGTATAGATTTTGCATCGGCTCGAGAGGAATCGTATTTTAAATCCGGCGCCCTTCCTTCAGTAAAATTTTCAGATTTAAAACATGATGTAATAAGAAGAGATTTCTCAATAAATACATTAGCGCTTGATTTAAATCCCGACAATTTTTTTGAAATAATTGATTATTGTAATGGCGTTAAGGATATTTTGAATAAAAAAATCAGGGTTTTACATAATTTAAGTTTTATTGATGATCCTACAAGAATATTCAGGGCTGTAAGATTTGAAAAAAGGCTGAATTTTAAGATTGAAAAAATTACTAAAAATCTGTTATTAAATGCTTTATCAAAAGGCGTAATGAATAATATTTCAGGAAATAGAATAAGTAATGAATTAAGTTTAGTTTTTAAAGAGAATAGTCCTGAAATTTATTTTGAAAGACTTGAAAAATTGGGCATATTGAAAAGCATTAACGAAGACTTAAAATTTACGTCTAAAAATAAAAAAGTTTATAAAAATATACATAATTTTTATAAATTAAATAAAGGAAAAATTAACAATATCAAAATTAAAAACGGGGTAAAAATAAAAATTAATTTTGAATTATTTTACATAATTGAATTAATAATTGAATTAGAAGAAAAAAAGATAATTTCTATTCTTAAAAGATTCAATTATGGCGAAAATATAAAAAAAATAATTTTATTAGTTAAACAAGAAACAGAATCTATTAAAAACGGAGCTATCTTTGACAAATTAAATTTAAATACAAAAAAAAATAATATAATAGAAAATAATATCAAAAATAATAATAATATAAAAGAATATAATCATATTATAAAAGACGACATACTATCTGATGATATGAGTAATAAAAAGTTACAAAGAAGCGAGATATATTTAATTTTAAAATCATTGAATTTATATTCGGTTATTTTTTTTATAGTAAGATATAATGATAATAAATATATTAAAGAAAATCAGGATATACGGAATAACAATTATAAAAATATAATTAAAAGTTTAAATACTTATTTGTTTGACATAATAAATATTAATTTAAATATTTCAGGCGATGAGTTGCAAAGAATGGGTATAAAAGAGGGTTCAGAGCTGGGAGAAATTTTAAATAAATTAAAACTTTTAAAAATTGACGATATAATCAAAAATAAAGAAGAAGAAATGGAATATGTAAAAAATAATTATTTTATCAATAATGCAAATATTCAATAATTTCAAAATTACCATAGAGATTATTAAATATACCGCAATATATTAATTGAAATACATTGGTAATTTTTATTGCAGGATTAAGATATATTAACTAATTTATTTACATATAATAATTTTTAATGGGCGATAAAATACAGAAAATATTAATTTTGGGAGGACCGACCTGTTCCGGAAAAACAGAGGCTTCTATTTGTTTATCGCAAATTTATCCTCTTGAGATAGTAAATTATGATTCATTATGTTTTTATAAATATTTTGATATAGGCAGCGCTAAACCTGAGAAATCAGAAACTTTAAAGGTAAAGCATCATCTTATTGATATAAAATTTCCTGATGAGAGCTATAATGCTTTTAATTTTTCGGAAGATGCATCATCCGTGATTGCAAACATTGAAAAATACGGTAAATTACCATTATTTGCAGGCGGAACTGGGTTATATATAAAATCTTTGCTTTACGGGTTATCTCCTATTCCCGTAATATCGGGCGATGAAATAAGAAAAAAATTATCTGCGTCAATTGAAGAAGATGGACTAAGCAATCTTTATGAAAAATTGCTTGAAGTAGACGAAGACTATGCTTTAAAAATTTCTTCGAATGATAAAAGCAGAATAATTAGGGCTCTGGAAGTTTTTTATCATACGGATAGACCTTTATCATATTTTATTAATTTAAAGCCTTTTAAAGAACCTGACTATAATTTCTTGAATATTATTTTTATACCTCCCAGAGAAGTTTTAAGAAAAAGGATTGAGGAACGTACAAAAAAAATAATACATAACGGTTTAGCCGATGAAACATATAAAATTATCAATATGGGCTATAAGACGGATTTAAAACCTTTTAATTCTATAGGATATAAACAGGCTGCGATGTACTTAAGCGGCATTATAAAATCGGAAAGCGAACTCTATACGGAAATAGTTAAGGCAACCGTACAATATGCAAAAAGACAGATTACATGGTTTAGGAAGTCAAAAAATGCAATTTTTATTGAAACGATAAATAAAGATGAAAGATTAAATATTATTAAAGAAAATATAGACAGGTTTTTATTATAGTTTTTAATTTTTCTTTTATGGTTTTTATTAAAACATTATATGGAAAAAGCTTTTTTAGTAGGAATTAACAGGGGTAAAAAAGAACTAAGTTTAGATTCTTTAGAAGAGCTTGCTATGCTTTCAAAAACCGCAGGGGCGCTTAATATAGGGCAGGTTCTGAAAAATGTTAAAAAAATTGACCCTGCTTATTATATAACAAAAGGAATGGCTGATGAATTAAAAGAAATAATACAATTGCTTGATGCGGATATTGTTTTATTTGACGTTGACCTATCTCCTGCACAAGAAAGAAATTTGGCAGATTTTTTTGAAGTAAATGTTTTAGACAGAACAAGGGTTATTCTTGATATTTTTGCAACTCACGCTAAAACAGCGGAAGGCAAGCTGCAGGTTGAACTGGCTTTACTCCAGTATATCTTACCGCGGCTTAAAGGAAGCGCCGATATGCTTTCAAGAACAGGAGCGGGCATAGGAACAAGAGGTCCCGGAGAAACTAAGCTGGAAACCGATAGAAGAAAAGTCAGACTTAAAATAAAACATATTAAAGATAAGCTTGAGCTTGCCAAAAAAACACGTTCTTTACAGAGAACAAGAAGAGAAAAACAAAGATTAGATACCGTCACGCTGGTAGGTTATACTAATTCCGGAAAAACTACACTTTTGCAAGCGTTGACGCATTCTAAAGAGCAAGGCGAAAACAAACTTTTTGCTACGCTTGGAACTAAAATGGAGGCGATTTATGATAAAAACGGAGACAAAAAGGTTATTGTATCCGATACTGTAGGTTTTATACAAAACTTGCCGCTTTTTTTAATAGAATCATTTAAATCTACCCTTGAAGAAGCTGTATTTTCTTCTCTTTTAGTTCATATTGTAGATCCTGCGCAAACCGAAGCAATCATAAAAGCTGAAGAAGTTATTAAAATTTTAGAAAAAATAGGCGCGGGAGAAAATAAAATTATAACGGTATTAAACAAAATAGACCTTATATCCAAAGAGCAGGCGGCTTATTTGAAAAATAAATTTGAACAGATTACGGGAGGAGTCGTTGTACTTATATCGGCTAAAAATCACATTAACTTAGATTTGCTTAAAGATTCAATTTTTAAGTCTTTATTGTGATTTTTTATGTGCGCCTGAAAATTTTTGATTAAATTTTAATAAAAAATTATAATTTAAGATTTATTAATAATTTGTTGTTTTCTCCCGCGCCT
>JAKACI010000046.1 GCA_021821565.1 bacterium
TAGGATCCGGCGTTATAGAGGCTCAAAGCATATTGATAGGAGGCGAGCCGGGTATCGGCAAATCGACATTGATGCTTCAAGTATCAAGCCAATTGGCGCAATCAGGTCTTAAAATTTTATATATTTCGACGGAAGAATCTATAAGCCAGCTTCTTTCAAGAGCTAAAAGATTAAAAACCGTTTCGCCTAATATGTTTTTGCTTGCTATTAATGAAATAGGCGAGATTTTATATATTATCAACAATAACGATTATGATTTTATTATTATTGATTCAATTCAGAGAGTTACTTCCCCTGAATCTGATAAAGCATACGGAAGTCCAAATTCTCTGAGGCAAATTTCCCATGAAATTATAACTGCATGTCTTGAAAAAGGATGCGGTGTTTTTTTGGTGGGGCATGTAACTAAAGAAGGTTTGTTTGCAGGTCCTAAAACATTAGAGCATATAGTGGATACTGTTTTATATTTTGATTCAAATAAGAGCGATTCTTACCGCGTGTTAAGATGCTATAAAAACAGATTCGGTTCTACAAACGAGATTGGAATTTTTGAAATGACAGAAAACGGGCTTTCAGGAGTGAAAAACCCGTCGGGATATTTTATTAATCAAAGGCAGGAAGGTTCAGCCGGTTCCGTTATTTCTGCATGTCTTGAAGGGAGCAGGTCATTGCTTGTAGAGGTGCAGGCTCTTATAGTTCATTCTTATATGCCTGTGCCTAAAAGGGTTTGTCTCGGGATTGACGGCGGGAGAGTGTCTATTATTGCGGCTGTTTTAGAAAAAAAAGAAGGTATTAAATTGTCCTCAAAAGAGATATATATTAAAATTGCAGGCGGTTTGAGCATACAGGAGCCTTCAATAGATTTGCCGCTTGCGCTTGCTATTCTTTCAAGCTATAACGAGAAACCTCTTCCTTCAAACTTTATTGCTTTTGGAGAAATAGGTCTTACGGGAGAAATCAGAGGCGTGAATAATCCTTCTTCAAGAGTCAGAGAAGCCAAAAATTTAGGATTTACCGATGTTATTTTACCCGATGTAAATATTAAAGAGGTTAAAGTAATAAAAGATATTAATTTTCATCCTGTTTCTAAGTTAAAAAAAATCATTGAATATTTAATTTAAGTAAAATAAAATAATAAGAATTTAACTTTTAATTAATTATGGAGGCGTTTAAGTTTGAATTTATAGATTTTTGTATATTTAACTTCTTGATTTAACTTTTATAGATTTAAACCGACGGGCTAATTTGTTTGATATCAATTTTATAGAAGATGATTTAAATAAAGTAGAAAAACAATTTGATATTTATTTAATGTCTGAAACCCCTTTAATTAATAAAGTCGCAAAATACGTTATATCAAGCGGAGGTAAAAGAATAAGACCTTCATTAGTTTTGCTTTGCGCAAAACTATGCGGATATACGGGCGAAGACCATATATTGCTTGCTACGGTTATAGAATTTATCCATACTGCAACGCTTCTTCACGACGATGTTGTGGACAGCGCTCTTTTAAGAAGAGGACAGAGTTCAGCCAATATAGTATTTGGCAGTGAAGCATCAGTTTTAGTAGGGGATTATTTATTTGCCAAATCTTTTGAGATACTTTCAAAAATAAATAATCTAAAAATAATATCGGCTTATGCAGATGCTACGACACTGATGGCTGAAGGCGAAGTTAAAGAATTAGTTAAAACAGCAGATATTAATACTGCCGAAGACGAATATTTAGATATAATTATTAAAAAAACAGCCGTTCTTTTTGCATGCGCTTCACAGGCAGGAGCTATTATATCAGGCAAAGGCGCGGAATCGGAATATGAACAAAATCTTTATGAGTACGGTTTAAATATAGGCATAGCTTTTCAGTTAATGGACGATACTTTAGACTATACTTCGAAAAATAAAGAATTTGGAAAATTTATAGGAAACGATTTAAAAGAAGGGAAAATTACATTACCCGTTATTCATACTCTTGAAAGATGCACCGACCAAGAAAAAGAAGATTTTAAAGAGATAATATTCAAAAAAAAGATTACGAAAAACGATTTAAATAATGTTTTAAAACTTATAAACAAATATAATTCTATTGAATATACTATCGAAAAGGCTAATCAATCAATAGAAAAAGCAAAATATAATTTGCGAAAATTTGAAAATTCAATAATAAAAGAAAGCTTAATAGAACTTGCAAATTATGTTGTAGAAAGAAAATTGTAATTACTTAATTAATTAATTAATAATCACTTACATATAATAGAATATTTATATAATATTATTGAACAGAAAGAAAATTGTAATTAATGTTTTTAAATTATTATTTAAGTTATTGAGTTTATAAGTTATTAGATCGTTATTTAACTATTAATTAATCATCGCCATACGCGAAAAAAAGGAATTGCTTGATATGAACGATTTTATTTTTAGAGACAACGAGCTTTATTGCGAATCCATTCCTGTAAAAAAAATTGCGGAAGAAGTAGGGACGCCTTTTTACTTATATTCATTAGCTACTATTAAAAGACATTTTAAAGCTTTCAATGAAAGTTCAAAAGTTATGGATTCTATTGTGTGTTTTAGCGTTAAAGCTAATTCTAATATAGCAATTTTAAATGTTTTGTTTAAATTAGGCTGGGGAGCCGATATTGTATCGGGAGGAGAATTATTCAGAGCAATAAAAGCAGGCGTTGATACGTCTAAAGTTGTTTATTCAGGCGTAGGCAAAACAGCCGGTGAAATAGAATTCGCATTAAATTCCGATATTTTAATGTTTAATATTGAATCTATGTCCGAGCTGTATCTTATAAATAAAATTGCAGAGAATATGGGGGAAAAAGCAAGAATTTCTTTTAGAGTCAATCCGGATGTAGATCCTAAAACGCATCCTTATATATCTACAGGAATGAAGAAAAATAAATTCGGTATTAATATTAAGCATGCATTAGAAAGCTATGAAGAAGCTAAAAAATTAAACAATATTGAAGCCGTCGGTCTTGATTGCCACATAGGCTCTCAGTTAACCGAAGTTGCTCCTTTTGATGATGCGGTAAAAATTATTAAAGATTTGCTGCTGAAACTAAATAAAAAAGGTTTTAATATACAATATGTAGATCTTGGCGGAGGTCTCGGTATAACTTATGAAAATGAAATGCCCCCTCACCCTTCTACATATATGAATTCTATTAAAGATATTCTTGAAGGCTACAAAGGCAAGGTGATTTTTGAACCCGGCAGGGTTATTATAGGCAACAGCGGAGCATTTATAACAAAAGTCATATACAATAAAAGCACCGGACATAAAAATTTTATCATAGTGGACGGCGGAATGAATGACCTGATACGTCCTGCTCTGTATGAAGCTTACCATGAAATTATCCCTGTAATTAAAAAAACAGGTTCCAGAGTAAAAGCCGATGTTGTCGGTCCTATATGCGAATCCGCAGATTTTCTTGGAAAAGAAAGGACTTTTCATTCTATTGACGAAGGCGATTTTTTAGCGGTTCTCAGCGCGGGGGCATATGGATTTTCTATGTCTTCAAATTATAATTCGCGTCCGAGAGCGGCGGAAATTTTGGTTGACGGCGATAAATATTATATAATAAGAAAACGTGAAACATATGAGGATTTAATAGAAAAAGAAAACATTCCTGACTTAAAATTATGAATAGTATTAATAAAATCATAGTTATCGTAGTTTATGCATATTGTTATTGTTTTAATTATTGTTTTATTGCCAAATTAATTAATTATCGGGAGAAAAGAGATGTTTAAAGGAGTTTATACGGCTATCGTCACACCTTTTAAGTCAAATAAAATAGATGAAAATTCCCTTGAAAAATTAATTGAATTTCAAATAAAAAACGGAGTGAGCGGTATTGTAGCGTGCGGAAGTACGGGGGAATCGGCTACTCTTTCATTTGAAGAGCATATTAGAGTTATTGAGCTGGCGGCAAAATTTGCTTCAGGACGGGTCAAGGTTGTTGCAGGAACAGGGTCTAATAACACAAATGAAGCGGTTGAACTTGTAAAAGAAGCTGAAAAACTTAATATAGACGGGCATTTACAAATTACCCCATATTATAATAAGCCGACGCAGGAAGGTCTTTATCTTCATTTTAAGAAGATATCCGAAAATGCAAAATTGCCTATAATTTTATATAATGTTCCGACAAGAACCGCGGTTAATATTTTACCTGAGACGGTTCTAATGCTTGCTAAGATTGACAACATTAAAGGAATTAAAGAAGCAAGCGGCTCAATTGAGCAGGTTACGGCAATTTTAAGAAGCGCGCCTGAAGATTTTTATTTGCTGTCGGGTGATGATGCAATGACGCTGCCTATAATTGCAATAGGCGGACACGGCGTAATATCTACCGTTTCAAATGTTGCTCCGAAAGATATGTCGCTTATGGCAGACTATTGCTTTAAGGGCGATTATAAAAGCGCAAGAAAATTAAACTTTAAATTATTGCCTTTAATACGTGCTATGTTCATAGAAACTAATCCTATTCCCGTAAAAAAAGCCTTAAATATTATGGGGTTTATTGAGAATGAAATAAGATTGCCTTTATCGGATGCGGCAGGTTCAACGATTGAGAAGATAAATCAGGCTTTAAAGGATTATGGAATAATCTAAACGGATATTATCGTAAACTATTTTTTAAATTAATTTTTTAAAAGGTTAAAATAAATGGATAAAACAGCAGTAATAGTATGCGGCGGCAGCGGTAAAATGGGGCAATCCATAATTTCTCTGATTGAAGAAGTTCAATATCAAGAACTTATAATTATCGGAAGCGTTGATATTAATTATTTAGAAAATATAACTAAAAAACCGATAAATATTAAAGATGTAGAAGATAAGAAAACCTCTTTCGGCAAATTTATTACCTTGAAAGAAGCCCTCCATTTTACGTCGTCTATAAAGAAAAGAATTATTATCGATTTTACTTCAAGGCAGTCTTCATTGATTCATGCCGAAGAAGCTATGCTGTATAACGTTCCGATAGTTATAGGCTCAACAGGATTTAACGAAGAAGATATGATTAAAATAACAGGATATTCAAAGCATATGCCTGTGGTTTTATCGGGAAATATGAGCCTCGGAATTAATGTTTTATTAAACATTATCTATAATACTTCTAAATATTTAGGCAAGGATTATGACTGCGAAATAATAGAAATGCATCACAGACATAAAAAAGATGCTCCGAGCGGAACGGCGTTAATGCTTGCCAATGCGGTGGCAGAGGAAAGAAAACTTGACCTCAAAGAATCTGCCGTTTATGGAAGATGCGGGGAAATAGGCGAAAGATTTAAAAATGAAATAGGCATATCTTCCGTAAGGGCGGGTGATATAATAGGCGAACATAAAGTAATTTTTGCAGGTAATGATGAAGTTATAGAAATAACGCATAAAGCAATATCCCGAAATAATTTTGCAAGAGGCGCGATTAAAGCGGCTTTATGGATTAAAGACAAAAAAGCGGGATTTTATGATATGAGAGACGTATTAGGTTTAGAAAATACTCATGAATAGTAAAACAAAATATATATTTGTAACAGGAGGAGTCGTCTCAAGTCTCGGTAAAGGGATAGCGTCATCTTCTATAGGCGCACTTCTGGAAGCAAGAGGTTTAAGTATTACTATACAGAAACTTGATCCGTATATAAATGTTGACCCAGGCACGATGAATCCGTTTCAGCATGGAGAAGTTTTTGTAACAGACGACGGAGCAGAAACGGACCTTGATTTAGGACATTACGAAAGATTTACTTCTCTTTCTTTGACAAAAATAAATAATTTTACCAGCGGGCAGGTATATGATACCGTTATAAATAACGAAAGAAAAGGAATTTATCTTGGAAAAACAGTGCAGGTTATTCCGCATATTACAGACCAGATTAAAAAAAATATCATTAAGGTTTCAGAAAAAAAAGATGTTGCAATAATAGAAATAGGAGGAACTGTCGGAGATATTGAAAGTTTACCTTTTCTTGAAGCAATAAGGCAGTTTAAATTAGATAAAGGTAGAGAGAATGTTCTTTATGTGCATCTTACTCTTGTGCCGTATATTGGTACCTCGGATGAGTTAAAAACAAAACCTACCCAGCATTCCGTAAAAGAATTAAGGGCGATAGGGATAGAGCCTAATATAATAATATGCAGGGCAGACAGGCTTCTTCCTGACGATATTAGAGCTAAAATAGCTTTATTCTGTAATGTAGAGCAGGATGCTGTTATTACCGCAAAAGACGAAAAAAGCATTTACGATGTTCCTTTAAGTTTACATAAACAAGGACTTGATGTAAAAATAATCGAATATTTGAATATTTGGGCGAAATCTCCAGATTTAAGCGCATGGTCAAAAATTTCAAAGGGTCTTAAAAATGCAAAAAATTCTGCAGCAATCGGTATTATAGGAAAATATGTAGACCTTAAAGAATCTTATAAAAGTTTAAATGAAAGTCTGATCCATGGAGGTCTTGCAAATAATGCCTCGGTAGATATTATATATTTTAATTCAGAAGATTTTGAAGGAGACTGTGATAAAGTTGAAGAAGCGCTTAAAAAATTGTCTTGCTGCGGCGGTATCTTAGTTCCTGGCGGTTTTGGTTTAAGAGGTATTGCCGGTATGATTAACGCTATAACATATGCGCGAATTAACGATATTCCTTATTTCGGTATTTGTCTCGGAATGCAGCTTATGACTGTTGAATACGCCAGAAATGTTCTAGGTCTCAAAGAGGCAGATTCTTTAGAGTTTAATGAAAATACGACTGATCCCGTTATCAGTTTAATGGAAAACCAAAAAAATATAGGCAAAATGGGCGGAACTATGCGTCTTGGCGCTTATCCCTGCGTTCTTAAGAAAAATACGCTTGCCTATAATGTTTATTATAAAAATTCCAAAGCGCTAAATAACGGCAACAATAAGAATATCGTAAAGACAAATCAGGACGGTTTGGTTTATATTTCCGAAAGACACAGGCATAGATTTGAATTTAATAATAAATATAAAGAAATATTTAATGACGGAAAGTTTACATTTTCAGGGCTTTCCCCTGACGGCAGATTGGTTGAAATATGCGAATTATCCGGCTATAGATGGTTTCTTGGCTGTCAATTTCATCCTGAATTTAAATCGTCTCCATTGTCGCCTCATCCATTATTTAAAGAATTTGTTGCGGCAGCCATTAAATATAAAAAGAAATAAAAATATATAATAAATATATAATAAATATATAACATATGAATTTATTAGAAAATGCTTTTACAAAAAATGATTTAATTGAACATTTAGGATTTAAAAGTATTAATAGAGATTATCCTTTTATTATAGCAGGTCCGTGCGTGATAGAAAGTTTTGAATTAGTTGATTTATGCGCCTCTTTTTTAAAAAAACTCTCCGAAGATATTGGTTTTAATTTAATATTTAAAGCATCTTACGATAAAGCAAACAGGACTTCCATTGATTCTTTCAGAGGTCCACGCGTTGAAAAAGGGATTGAAATTCTTGCAGAAATTAAAAATAGATATAATATTCCAATACTAAGCGATGTTCATAGAATTTCGGAAATAGAAAAAGTAAAAAATACTATTGATATTATTCAAATACCGGCTTTTTTATCCCGCCAAACCGATTTGATAGTGGAAGCTTCTAAGACAGATAAAATAATTAATATAAAGAAAGGTCAATTTCTGGCGCCATGGGATGCGGCAAATATTATTCAAAAAATTAGAAATACGGGGAACAATAAAATATTGCTGACGGAAAGAGGCGTGAGTTTTGGATACAACAATCTTGTGGTAGACTTCAGGTCTATTATTATAATGAAAGAACTTGGAGTGCCCGTCGTTTATGATGCTACGCACAGCGTTCAGCTGCCCGGAGGTTCAGGTTCTTGTTCAAGCGGTGATAGAAGATATGTAATACCTCTTGCAAAAGCCGCAGCCGCCGTGGGCGCAGACGGTTTGTTTTTTGAAGTTCACCCTGACCCCCCGAAAGCAGAGAGCGACTCCGCTAATTCTTTATACTTGTCTTCATTAGAAGATGGTTTAAAGTCAATTTTTGCAATTGCGGAAAGTGCTGCCGGCGGCCAATTATAAAATTCCCGCAAAATAAATTTTCTGTAGGTAATTTTGGGTATATTAATATTGTTAAATTTATATATTAATATATTATTATAATATAAATAATACATTAAGCTAATATTTAAATATTACTATGAAAAAATTAAATTTTGATAAATTGAATAGTTTAAATACAGAAATAATCGCTACAGCTTCCGAGGTTCTTAAAATAGAGGCTGATTCTATTATGAATCTTATAGGCAGACTTGACGGCAATTTTCAAAAGGCTGTAGATTATCTTTATAATATTAAAGGAAAAGTTATACTTACAGGCATGGGTAAGTCGGGTATTATTGCTAAAAAAATTTCTTCCACTCTTGCAAGCACGGGCACGCCGTCTTTTTTTATGCATCCTGCCGAAGCTTCGCACGGAGATCTCGGCATGGTATCGTCTGACGACGCAATTGTTGCACTGTCAAACAGCGGATATACAAAAGAACTTCTTTCTATATTGCCGGGAATTAAACTTATAGGAACAGGGATAATATCTTTTTGCGGAAATAAAAATTCCCCTCTTTTTGAACTCTCCGATTACTATTTTGATGTTTCCGTCGATAAGGAGGCATGTCCTTATAATATAGCTCCTACCGCAAGTACTGCGGCGCAGCTTGCAATAGGCGATGCGCTTGCTATGTGTTTGTTAAAAAAAAGAAATTTTCTTGAAGAAGATTTTGCAAGGCTGCATCCCGGCGGCTCAATAGGGAAAAAATTTTTAAAAGTTAAAGATATAATGCATAAAGGAGATAATATTCCTTTAGTAAAAGAAACAAGTTTCCGCGCAAATCGACTACT
>JAKACI010000047.1 GCA_021821565.1 bacterium
GTCTGGGAATAGAAAGATCTTCCGCTGATTACATGGGCATGCTTGCAACCGTTATTAATGCGCTTGCTTTGCAAGCGGGATTAGAGGATATCGGCGTTATATCAAGAGTGCAGTCTGCCATAACAATGCAGCAGGTTGCGGAGCCTTATATAAGACGAAGAGCCATAAGACATCTTGAAAAAAAAAGAATTGTTATTTTTGGAGCAGGAACGGGAAATCCTTATTTTACGACAGATACGGCTGCATCTTTAAGAGCAATGGAAATACATGCGGATGTTATACTAAAGGCTACAAGAATTGACGGAGTTTACGATATGGACCCTATGCTTCACAAAACTGCGCTTAAGTTTTCTAAATTATCATATATAGATGTTTTAAACAGAGATTTAAAAGTTATGGATTCAACTTCAATTTCTATGTGTATGGATAATAATTTACCGATTATAGTATTTAATTTATTAACTGCGGGTAATTTGTTGAAAGTTGTGAAAGGAGATGAATCTATAGGAACTATTATTGCTAAAAATTTAAATAATTGAAATATATATATAATTATTTATTCAAAGTTTATTTAAAGGAATTACTCTATGAATGAAAATGAATTAATTTCGGAATTAAAGCAAGATATGACTAAAGCTTCAGAGGCTTATAAAAATGAACTTTCCAGAATTAGAACAGGCAGGGCTTCCGCAGCGTTAGTGGATAATATTACGATTGAATATTTCGGAGCGTTATCTCCCTTGATAAGGCTTGCTACCGTTTCTATTCCGGACAGCAGGACAATAATGATTAATCCGTGGGATGTAAACTCTCTTGGGAGCATAGAAAAGGCTATACAAAAACACGATCCGTCTTTAAATCCTTCTAATAACGGCAAAAGTATTACAATACTTATTCCGCGGCTTACGGAAGAAAGAAGGAAAGATATCAATAAACAAATTAGCAAAATTTCTGAATCTATGAAACAGGAATTGCGCAATATTAGGCGTATTGCTAATGATAAAATAAAATCGGCTGAAAAAGAAAAAACAATAGATGAAGACAAATCGTTTAAACTGCAGAAAAAAGTTCAGGAATTAACGGATTTTTATATAGAAGAAATTGTTAAAATTACAAAAGCTAAAGAAAAAGATATTATGGAAATTTAATGAAAGAAAAAATTATATTTGACAATTTGCCGCATCATATAGCAATTATAATGGACGGAAACGGAAGATGGGCAGAAAAAAGAAATTTAGATAGAATTGAAGGGCATATAGAAGGAATTAAAGCATTAAGAAGTGTGCTAAAATCTTCATTAGAATTTGGAATTAAGTATCTTACGGTTTTTGCGTTTTCATCTGAAAATTGGCAAAGACCCAAAAAAGAAGTGGATTCTTTAATGCATCTTTTAGAACAATATATTTCGGCAGAACTTCCTATGCTTATTAAAAATAAAATAAATTTCAACGTTATTGGAAATATTGAAAAAATTCCGTATTCGGCAAAAAGAAATATTTTAAACGCTATAAATAAAACATCGGAATATAGCGATATTTTTTTAATATTAGCCTTGAGCTATGGTTCGCGGGAAGAAATAATCAATTCTGCCGCTAAAACTGCGTTAGATTTTAAAGAAGGCAAGATAAAAAACTTAGATTTAATAGACGAAAGTGTTTTTTCTTCCTATCTTTACACTAATGATATGCCTGACCCTGATTTATTAATAAGGACGGGGGGAGAAGAAAGAATCTCAAATTTTTTACTTTTTCAGATAGCATATGCCGAATTGTATTTCACTAAAACTATGTGGCCTGATTTTGGAAGAAAAAATCTCATATCCGCTCTTAAAAATTATGAAAAAAGGATTAGAAGATTTGGGAAAATTAAAATTTGATTTAAAAAGATTTATTACAGGTATAGCATTCGGCGCTTTAATTATTTTATCTATTTTTTTGCTTAATAGTTCAGGTTTTTTTTTTATTTGCGCAATATTAATTTCGCTTTCCATATATGAACTGTTTTTAATTCAAGATTTGAACAAACCGGATTTTTTTCTTCTTCCTATTTTGTTGTCTGTTGCAATAGCTTATTCCAATATTTTTCTATCAGCCGATTTATTTGTCTTAATTCTTTTTACGGCATCTTTTTTATTGCTGCTAAAAAATATCTTATTGTTTAATTCCGAAAACGGACGCAGTATTTATTTAGATTTATTTTCTATTGTTTATGCAGGATTTTTTTTATCGTTTATCGTAAAAATATTTAATTTACCTCAGGGCAAATTGCTGCTGCTGCTTTTGTTTATTATAATATGGGCTTCCGATATATTTGCGTATTACGGAGGGAGACATTTCGGCAAGCATTTTCTGCATCCGTCTTTAAGTCCGAAGAAAACTGTTGAAGGCGCTATATGCGGTTTTGCAGGCGCTATCGGTACTGCATTTATTTTTAAATTGTTAGTCAGTAATAATTTTGAACAATATAATATTTTCAAATATATTTTAATTATGAGCATAACGGTGATTGTCGGAATGGCTGGAGACTTAGCCGAATCTCTTATTAAAAGAATTGCGGGCAAAAAAGATTCAGGTCGTATTATTCCAGGGCATGGAGGCATACTTGACAGGATTGACAGTTTGATTCTTGCAGCGCCTGTTTTTTATTATATGTTTTTTTATCTAATTTTAAAGAAATAAAGTATTGTATTTTATACGATATTATAAATATTATATATAATATTTATAATATCCAAATCCCGATTATTCTGTCAAAGACTAAAACAAACGAAGAAAAAGAGTTTTATATAAGATTGTCTATAAAAGAAAACTACAGAAAAAGAGAGTTAGAACGCCGGATAGACAGCGGCTATTATGAACGGGCAATGCTTTCAAAGAAAAAAGTGTCTCCGGCGGTGACACAAATACATCGCGGTATTACCAATGCTTTTAAAGATACCTATATTTTATACTTTTTAAACCTCTGATAAAGAGCATAAATAATGAAAAAAATTTTTATAGCAGGTTCAACAGGTTCAATCGGCAAATCAACTATAGAGGTAGCATTGTCTTATCCTGAAAATATTACGGTAACGGCAATTTCTGCAGCGCATTATTCGGAAATTTTACTAGAACAGGCTGTAAAGCTAAAACCTAAATATTGTTTTATTCCCGACAAAAATGAAGCTTCAAATGCAGAGGCGCATTTTAAAAAAAATTGTATAAATACTTTGATTTTTTATGAAGAAAAGAATCTAAAAGAAATAATTGACTCGGAAGAAGTTGATATTGTTCTTAACTCTATAAGCGGTTCTTCGGGACTTTTGGCTTCCTATTATACTATTCTTGCAGGAAAGGATATAGCCCTTGCAAATAAAGAATCTTTAGTTACCGCAGGGGATATTCTCATAAAACTTTCCAAAAAAACAAATTCTAAAATAATTCCTGTAGATTCGGAGCATTCTGCTATTTTTCAATGTTTGAGATGCGGCGTCAAAAAAGATTTAAAGAAACTTATTTTAACTGCTTCAGGCGGTCCGTTTCTTAACACGGAGTATAAAAATTTAAGCAGCGTTACAAAAGAAATGGCATTAAACCATCCTAAATGGAAGATGGGAGAAAAAATCACGATTGATTCGTCAACTTTAGCCAATAAAGGTTTAGAAATTATAGAAGCGCATTATTTATTTGATATAGAGGAAGATAAAATAGATGTTGTTATACATCCTCAAGCCGTTATTCATTCTATGGTTGAATTTCATGACGGAACAATATTGGCTCAGCTTGCCGATGCCGATATGAAAGGACCTATAGGATATGCGCTGTCTTACCCTGAAAGATTAAACGGTTTAATGAAATCAATTAATCTTGCGAAAATAGGCAGTATAGAATTTTTTGAACCCGATTTGCAAAAATTTCCTTTTATATTTATTGCAAGAGAAGCGCTAAAAATAAAAAAAAGTATGCCATGCGTTTTTAGCGAAGCAAATGAATTTTTTGTCAAAAAATTTCTTGAAGGAAATATTAAATTCACCGAAATTGCGGAAAAAGTAAAGAAGGTAATGGAAAAACATATCTCTTTTGAAATGAATAATATTGAAGACGTGCTGGAAGCTAAAAGAATAGCAAAAGAGCTTGCCTCTAAAGTCTGATAGAACAAAGCAACACGATATTAACTTTCAATATTAATATTAACGCAGGTTACTATTTATTATTTAAAATATAATAATATAAATTTCTATCGGAATATTTTTTGCAGTATTCATAATAAAATTAAACTAATGCTTATTATTAACGGCACTTTAATATTAGCGGTAAACTTAGTTTAAGTATCTTAATCTTATATAATATAAAAACAATATGCAATCAATAAATAATAGAAAATATATTAAAGTTCTTTAAATTCTAGGTCAATCAAATTATTTATAAGCAGCGTCGCTTCTTTATATTTTATTTCTAACGGAGCGTCAATAATAATCAAGTCTATCATTTTTATAATAGTATCTTTTAAATAATCGTCGATCTTACGTTTAACGATAAAACTTGATATATGTCTGACTTTGTTGTTATTTTGAAATTGGACGGGTTCCAATTTTTCTGTTTCTTCATAAAGCGAAATAATATCTAAAATTACCGATCTTAAAGTATATATTAAAAAAGGGTCAATTTCTAAATTGATAATAATTTCCGGCAATATTAATACTAAATTTTCTTCAGAAAGACCGGCGTTTAATATTTCTTTTATTTTATTAAGTTCCATAGATTATATCAAGAACAGCCATATCAACGCAGAGTCATATATAAAGTAAGCAACTATTATATATAAATTAAATTGAATCTATTAAATAAATAAATTAAATAAATAAATTAAATAAATAAATTAAATAAATAAATTAAATAAATTAAAAATTGTAAATAAAAATTATAATTATTATATTAAATAAATAAATAAAAATAAATAAAAATAATTTTTTAAATTCATCTTAGTTATTATATAATATAATAAAAATGGAGGACTATAAATGATTCTTGAGAGTTATTTAAACAAAATTCCGGATATTCATGATTCAGTGTATCTTTGCAATAACGTAGCAATCATAGGCGATGTTAAAATAAAAAAAGATTCAAGCGTATGGTTTGGTGCTGTTGTCAGAGGAGATGTAAATTATATAAAAATAGGCGAAAGAACAAATATTCAGGATAACAGCGTGCTGCATGTCCAGCATGATACTGGACCGCTAATTATAGGAAGCAATGTTACAGTCGGTCATAGCGTAAATTTACATGGATGCTCTATAGGGGATAATTGTTTAATAGGGATAGGAGCTATAATTTTGACGGGAGCCGTAATAGGCAACAATTGCATAATAGCGGCGGGAACTGTTATTAAGGAGCATTTTGTTGTTCCTGACGGCAGCCTTGCGGCGGGAGTTCCAGGCGTTATAAAAAAAAGCCTTACAAAAGAAGATATAGAGTCTATAAGTTCATCCGCCCAAAATTACATAAATTATGTTAAAAATTATAGGAATGTAAAATAAAAATTGATTTAATGAATTATAAGAACTGAATTCCCGTCTTTGCTGGAATGACCGATAATTTCATAGTCGCAATTTTGGAACATATGACATAATTTATAATATAATATAATATAATATATCAATTTTATAATAGTAATATTTTTATTAGGGGATGCAGATATAATGTTTGCCGCAATAGACATTGGAACCAATACTATAAGATGCATTATTGCAAAATCAAAAAAAGACTTGCTGTCGCCGTTGTTTGTGGATATGAAAATTGTCAGGCTTGGGGAAAATTTTAAAAAGACGGGAATAATTAATAAATCTGCCGTTGATAGAGCAATGAAAGTACTGGCGTATTATTCGGATGTAATCGGACAATATAATATAAATCCGGAAAATGTTATTGCAACAGGCACAAGCGTTATGCGGGATGCTTTAAACGGAAAAACGGTAGCAAATAAAATATATGACGAGTTTCATATTAAAGTCAATATAATAGACGGAGAAAAAGAAGCCGAAATAACACTCTCTGGAATTGAAAATTGTTTTGACGGGTTGAAAAATTTTTATGCTATTGATATAGGAGGGGGTTCTACAGAGTATATTTGCTGTAAAAACGGACTGCCTATGTGGAAAAAAAGCATTAACATCGGAGCTATACATTTAACCGAAGAATTTTTGAGGTCGGATCCGCCCCAAACCAATGAAATATTAAGCATGGAATCATACATAGACAATAGTATAAATATTTTAAAAAACGATTTATCAACTTCAGGATATAGTTTCAAAGAACCTTTAAGTCTTATAGGGACGGCAGGCACCATTACGACTCTTGCTATGGCAGATATGCAAATTAAAGATTATTATAGAGATAAAATTCACGGCTATAAGATAAAAAAAGAAAATATTGAAAATATATATAAAATTTTTTGCAGCGTTAATAATACCGAAAGATCTAATATAATCGGCATTGAGCATGGAAGAGAAGATTTAGTTATTTCAGGCGCTGCAATTTGTCTTAAAAGTATGGATTTTTTTAACGCATCAAATATAATAGATTCCGAGTGCAGTCTGCTGGAAGGACTTATAGCCTATGATAAAGAAATTTAAATAGATATATAATATATATTATATTTAGTATATATTATATATCTATTATTCAATTATCCGATGATTTATTATATATTATCTTATATCCATTATATTTTTTATATATTTAATTTATATATTTAATTTATATATTTAATTTATTAACTTTAAATTAATCGATATTGGATAATAAATTTATAAATTTCAATATTAACTTAACTATTTTAACAATAAACAGGGGGATATTTAAATGAAAAATATCATTAAAGAAGCGCTAAGTTTTGATGACGTTTTGATTGTGCCTGATTATTCTGATATTTTGCCGAAAGATGTTGATATTAAAACAAAATTTTCTAAAAATATAAATTTGAATATACCGTTTGTAAGCGCTGCAATGGATACGGTAACCGAATCAAGAACCGCAATAGCAATTGCACGAGAAGGCGGAATAGGCGTTATTCATAAAAATATGACTCCCGAAGAACAAAAAACTGAAGTAGATAAAGTTAAGAAATCTGAAAGCGGAATGATAACAAATCCCGTTACGGTTTTTGCCGAGCAAACCGTCTCTCATGCTTTAGATTTAATGAAAAAATATATGATTTCAGGTTTGCCGGTAATAAGAGACAAGAAACTTGTAGGTATTTTAACCAATAGAGATCTGAGATTTGTAGAGAATGTAAATGAAAAAATAGAAAGCATTATGACTAAAGAAAATCTTGTAACCGTGCCTGTCGGTACAACATTAGAGGAAGCTAAAAAAATTTTACATGAAAGAAAAATAGAAAAGCTTCTTGTAATTGATAAAAATTATAATTTAAAAGGTTTAATCACCATTAAAGATATTGAGAAAATTAAAAAATATCCCAGCGCTTGCAAAGATTCTCTAGGGAGACTCAGAACAGCCGCTGCAGTCGGAATTTCAAAAGAAACAGAAAAAAGGGTTGCCGCTCTGCTTGAAGCTGAAGCAGATGCGATAATCATAGATACTGCGCATGGGTATTCAAAAGGTGTTATAGATATGATAAAATATATAAAGAAGAATTTTAATTGTGAATTAGTTGCGGGGAACATTGCTACTTACGACGCTGCGGAAGCACTTGCAAAGGCAGGAATAGATGCAATTAAAATAGGAATAGGACCCGGTTCTATCTGCACTACAAGAATTATTGCAGGCGTCGGCGTTCCTCAACTTTCGGCAGTGATGGAATGCTCCTCAATTTACGAAAAATACGGTATTCCCGTAATATCAGACGGAGGAATTAAATTTTCGGGAGATATTTGTAAAGCATTGGCGGCGGGAGCAAATTCTGTTATGATGGGAAATCTTTTCGCAGGAACGGAAGAAAGTCCCGGAGAAACTATAATTTATCAGGGAAGAAGCTATAAAGTATATAGAGGAATGGGGTCTTTAGGTGCTATGGTTAACGGTTCTAAAGACAGATATTACCAGTCTCACCAGACCGAAGAATCCAAATTTGTTCCTGAAGGAATTGAAGGAAGAGTTCCTTATAAAGGTAATTTATCCGATACTATTCATCAATTAATCGGCGGATTGAGGGCGGGAATGGGTTATTCAGGCGTTCACTCAATAGAAGAACTCAGAACAAAAACCAAATTTATGAGAATTACTTCGTCCGGATTAAGAGAAAGTCATGTCCATGACATTATAATTACTAAAGAAGCGCCAAATTACAGACTTGATTAAACAACAGATTTATATTAAATATAAAAATTAAATATGAAAATAAATTCGTCAAAAGTATTAATAATAGATTTCGGTTCTCAATATACTCAGCTTATAGCCAGAAAAATTAGAGAAAGCGGGATTTATTGTGAAATATATCCTTTTCTAAGTTCAATAGAAAAAATAAAAGATTTTAATCCTGCCGCTATCATTCTTTCAGGAGGACCTTCTTCGGTTTACGATAAAAATGCTCCTTCTATATCGGATGAATTATTCAAAATAGATGTTCCTTTTCTTGGTATATGCTACGGTATGCAAATAATGGCATATTTATTTTCAGGTGATGTAAAGCCTGCAAAAAATAGAGAATACGGTTATTCAAAATTGGAAATTACCAAAAAAAGCGAATTATTTGCCGGATGCGCCGATAATAATACGGTCTGGATGAGCCACGGCGATATAATAGTTTCTCTGCCTAAAGA
>JAKACI010000048.1:0-1181 GCA_021821565.1 bacterium
AATAATTAAAAATATTAAAAAAGGTATTAAAATAAAATCAGATAAAACAAATAATATACATAAAAAAAATAAAAAATACAGTGCAATAAAAAATATTAAAAAAATTAATACCAGTAAAATTAAAAATACGGTGCTAAGCAATTCAGGTCTTTTAATTACCGACGCCAAAGTTTCCTCTAATGCCTCTCATATTTTCCCTATGATTATTAATAAAGAAATTATACATTATATCCATTTTTATCAAAATACGGGGAGAGACGTTTTTAAAACAATGCTTGAAAGATCCGAAAGATATATTCCCATGATAAAATCTGTATTTAAAAAACTTGGACTGCCAAATGACCTTGCATATCTGGCGATGGTAGAAAGCGGTTTTTCTCCCACTGCTTATTCTTATGCAGGCGCAAGCGGCATGTGGCAATTTATTCCTTCAACGGCAAGAATATTTGGTTTAACGATTAATTGGTGGGTTGATGAAAGAAGAAACCCTATAGAGTCAACTTATGCGGCAGGAAAATATTTAAAAAATTTATTTAATACATTTGGTTCATGGTATTTAGCGGCGGCGGCATATAATTCAGGTCAGATGACGATTGAAAGAGCGCTGTCTCTGTATCCCGGCGGTAATTTCTGGACAATCTCTCAAAATAAACCTTATCTTTTGCCGGGACAAACAAGAAGATATGTTCCAAAAATTATTGCAGCAGCAATAATTGCAAAAGACCCTCAGAATTTCGGATTTAAAAATTTAAAATATAGAAAAGCTATAAAATTTGCGCAGGTCAAAGTGCCTTTTTCAGTTAGCTTATATGCCCTTGCAAAATGCGCCGAGATACCGGAAAATAATTTATGGAAGTTAAATCCTGACATATTAAGGGGAACAACGCCTCCGAATGATCCTAATTTCTTATTAAACATACCAGCCGATAAATTAAAAGTTTTTGAAAATAATTTTAAAGATATAAAACAATATGTACCGCAAACTCCAAAAGTAATCAACTTATCTTACAATAAACCGCAGGGAGGTTATTATACCGTGCAGCCTGGAGATACTTTAGATTCTATTGCCCTTAGATACGGAGTTTCGCTAAATACTCTGGAAGAAGCTAATCATTTAAGTTCTTATTCTTTAATTAATGTAGGCGAAAAATTGCTTATTCCTGGTAATAGCAATAATAATT
>JAKACI010000048.1:1191-8670 GCA_021821565.1 bacterium
TTAGATTCTATTGCCCTTAGATACGGAGTTTCGCTAAATACTCTGGAAGAAGCTAATCATTTAAGTTCTTATTCTTTAATTAATGTAGGCGAAAAATTGCTTATTCCTGGTAATAGCAATAATAATTACGGTTCAAATCATTCAAATTTTTATTATACCGTGCAGCCTGGAGATACTTTAGATTCTATTGCCCTTAGATACGGAGTTTCGCTAAATACTCTGGAAGAAGCTAATCATTTAAGTTCTTATTCTTTAATTAATGTAGGCGAAAAATTGCTTATTCCTGGTAATAGCAATAATAATTTTGTACAGCCAGTAAATTTGCAAAAAAAATATATAACGATTAAACAGGGAATGACGTTATGGAGTATTGCAAAAACTTACAATATTTCGCTGCAAACAATTAAAAATATAAATAATATTAATAATAGCTCAAGTATTCGCGTAGGAGAAAAAATATATCTTACAGGTAATTATAATCATAGCTCAAACACCGCCGCTGCTTTTAATAATAAAAATATTCACAAGACGCTTATTGAATATAAGGTAAAATTTGGAGATTCCTTGTTTGCAATAGCGGCTAAGTATCATTCATCGGTAAAATCTATAATGGCTTACAATAATCTAAAAAACCAAAATTCAATTTATCCCGGACAGGTTTTAAAAATAAACTAAATATATAAAATATATAAATAAATTTATGATTAATTTTGACGAAGCTTTAAATATCATATTATCGACTAAAATTAAAATTGATACGTCTTTAATTCCATCTTTAGATAGTATTAATAAAGTTTGTGCATCAGATATCAAATCAAAAATAGATTTCCCCTCTGAAAATAATTCCGCTATGGACGGTTTTGCATTAAACTCGGATTTCATTAAACAAGCAAATTCAGAACATGTAATAAAATTAAAAATAAATGAAAATACCATATATGCAGGAAGTTTGAATAAACATGAAATTGAGACGGGGCATACAGTTAAAATAATGACGGGCGGATATATGCCTGCTAATTTTGATGCCGTACTTCCTGTGGAAAAATCAAAAACAGAAAATGATTTTCTATTTTTAAACTCACCTGTGAAAAATGGTTTAAATGTCAGGTTAAAAGGCGAAGATATAAAAAAAAACGATATTATTGTTCCCAAAAATACGAAAATTTCATATACGCAGGCGGCATTGCTTGCCGCCTGCAATGTAAAACAAATTAAAGCTTACGCCGATATTCCCGTATCTATAATTTCAACCGGTAATGAAATCATATCTTTAAATCAAAAATATAAGTACGGTAAAGTGATTAATTCAAACGGAATACTTACAGAATATTTTATGTCAAATAACGGCTGCCGCATATTAAAAAATGTAATATGCAAAGATAAATTATCCTCAATAAAAAAAGAGATGGAATCCGCGCTCAGTGAAAGCAAAATTATAATTACATCGGCAGGAGCTTCATTTGGAGAAAAGGATTTTACCGAAAAGGCTTTAATGGAACTTGGTTTAAAAATTAAATTTAGGCAAGTTGCTATAAAACCTGCGAAGCCCTTTTCTTTTGGTCTTATAGATAAAACTCCGATTTTTATGGTTCCCGGAAATCCTGTAGCATTTTTTGTATGTTTGATTGTTTTTATAAAACCTTTTATAGAAAAACAATTAAATTTTAATAATCCTTATAATTTTTTTGCCTCAAGAGCAGTTTCAAAAATAAATTCAGATTTCCATAAAAAACATAAAAGAAGAGAATTTGTACCCGCAAGAACATTTCTTGAAAATGGTTGTTTATATTCCGAAGTATATAAAAAACTAGGTCCGGCAATGATTAGCTCTTTCGGCTGCATTAATTCTATTATTTCAATACCTGAAGAAACTGCTGAAATTAAAGCCTTCGAAAACGTTGATATATATTTTATTTAATTAATATCAATAATTATTGATTTGTTAATTTATTTTTATTTATATGACTAAAAAAGAAAAAAGAATTTTAATTGTAGATGATGAAGAAAGTATAGTTTTTGTATTAAGAAAATTATTGGAAGATGAATTTATCATCGATACCGCATCTGAAGGACAACTTGCACTCCAGCTTATAAACGAGCACAATTATTTTGCCGTTTTTCTTGATATAAGAATACCTAAAATTAACGGTATGGAGATATTGTCTTATTCAAGAGAACTTGCAAATCCTCCAAACATTATTATAATGACTGCCCAAAATACCATGATAAATGCCATAGATGCCATGAAAAAAGGCGCCTATGACTATATAACTAAGCCATTTGACGTTGAGGAAATTGTAGGAATAATTAAAAAAATAAAAAAAGATGAAATAGATATACCATCTAAAGACAACAGCGTTACAAAAAATGTTGATATTCTTGATTCTTTATTAGTCGGAAAATCCAAAATAATGCAAGAGATATTTAAAACTATCGGAAAATTATCGCATAATAGTCTGACTGTTTTAATTCTTGGAGAATCCGGTACGGGTAAAGAATTAGTCGCGCGAGCAATACATCTAAATAGTTTGCGCGGCAAAAAGCCGTTTATCGTCGTAAATACTCCTTCCGTCCCTTTTGATTTGCTTGAGTCGGAACTTTTTGGTCATGAAAAAGGGTCTTTTACGGGCGCAAATGAAAGAAGGGAGGGGAAATTTCTGCAGGCAAACGGCGGTACAATTTTTCTCGATGAAATCGGCGATATGCCTCTTGATCTGCAGGCAAAATTATTAAGAGTCATTCAGGAAAAAGAGGTTGAGCCTGTAGGTTCAAATAAACCGATTAAAATAGATGTAAGAATTATTGCGGCAACAAACAGAAATTTAAAATCAATGATAAAAGAATCTAAATTTAGAGAAGATCTTTATTACAGGCTTAATGTTATAGAGATTACTATTCCTCCTTTAAGAGATAGAAAATCTGATATTCCTATTCTTGCGAGTTTCTTTATAGAAAAGTTTACAAAAGAATTGGGTATTCCGGGTAAACAATTAAATGAAGAATCTCTGCTTTTTTTGCAATCTTATAATTTTCCGGGTAATATCAGAGAGCTGGAAAATGCTATAAGAAGAACAATGATTATGTCTTATCATTCAACGCTAACTCCCGAAGACTTCTATGATATAATTAACCCTGAAAACATAAGCAATTTAAAATTTTCGGACAAAAAAAATACCGATTCAACTCCATTTGAAGATATAATAAGACAAAGGATAAAAAATTATCTTGAAAAAATTAAAGGTACAAATTTGACGGATGTTTATAAAACAATAATAGGCACGACAGAAAAAATAATTATAGAAGAAATCCTCATTTTATCTAAAAATAATCAAATAAAAGCTTCTAATCTGTTAGGCATAAATAGGAATACTTTGAGAAAAAAAATAAAAGAATTTAATATCTCAAAAAAAAATATTTAAAATTAAAACCAAAAATTTAATAAAATTATAAATATCGTAAAGCCGTCAAATACCTTAATCCTGCAATAATTAAAAATTTTTTATAAAATATTTAATTTAATAGATTTAATCGGTTCCGCTTGTTTTAAGATAAATTCCGGATGAATAATTTTTAGCTTCCGTTAAAGTATCAAACAAAAGTTCAATGTCAAACAGAAACCGCAGTTTTTCCCTTTCTATGTTTAAATATTCTTCTGTTTCTTTAAGCTTTTTAATGTTTTCATCTATATATTCAAGCTGCTTCTTTAATTCTTTTTTATCAAATTCATTTTCCGCCTCTTGCAATCTTTTTTTACCTATTATCATAATATTTTTAATCGAAGAATGATTAAATATATCATTTTCAATTTGAATTCTTTTCTCAATCATATTTTTGTAATTTTCAAGATCTTTATCTAATTTTTTTGCAATATTTTTGATTTCATTAATTAACAATTTAACTTGCTTTGAATCCATATAATTCCCGGCTTTCAGGTCATTAAAAAAAATAGGGCAGTCACTTTCTTTAATGATTTTTTTAAGATGCTCTTTATAAAACAAAAAATACTCTTCTCTGCCAAGATTGACAATTTTGAATATTTCTCCCTTTCTATTTTTTATTTGTAAATAAATATCCATATTTTAATGTCCTCTTTGCTCTGTTATTATTTTATATTATCTATCTATTTATTTTATTTATTTTTTGTCATAAGGATTTATATGAACCATAACATCATTGATATAAGGATTTGACATAATAAGGTCATTTTTAGCCGTCTCAGCAATATCGTGCGCCATTTTTACCGTTAATGACGAATCAACCTCTATATTAACATCCACATATATATATGGACCAGATTTTCTTACTTTAAGGTCTGTTATGTCTTCCACTCCTTTAATATTTATTATAACTTTCCGAATCCTTTTGACAATATAAGCAGAAGGACTTTCATCCATAAGATTGCCTACCGATTCTTTAATCAATTTTATAGCTAATCTAAAAATAAATAGACTGACTATGAGACCTGCAATAGGATCCATAAAAGTATATCCTAATCTTGCGAAAACTATACCTACTACTACCGCAGCGGATGCCAGTACATCGCTTTTGTGGTCATAAGCCGTTGCGATAAGTCCCGTTGATTTTAGCAGATTTCCCCATTTTAACGTCCATAAATAAAGCAGCTCTTTTATAATAATAGTTGCTAATGCGACGAATAAAGTATCAATAGCAGGTTTTTCTGAAACACCGTAATACAATTTTAACGCCGATACAATAACTACAAAAAATGCAAAACCGAATAAAATTATTGCTACTATAAAAGTAGCTATCATTTCAGCTTTTGCATGACCGTAAGGATGTTCTTTATCCTGCGGTTTTTTTGAAATTTTAAAAGATATATAAACAACAAGACCTGCAAAAATATCTGCAAGAGAATTAAAACCGTCTGCAACAAGAGCTTCTGAATGACCTGTAATTCCTACAACAAATTTTAATACGGTTAAAAAAAAATTTACCGCAATACCTATATAAGATATTAAACGCAGTTTAATAAATACTTTTTCTCTATTTAAAAAAGCTTTCAAAATATATACCCTGAATAAAAAAATAAATTAAACTTGATATAAAATAAATAAATAGGTTTTATTATAACAAAAAAATTATAATGCTGGCAACCACACAAATTATAATCGTATATAATCTGGATTATAATTAAGATTACCGAAAACTACTAATAAAAAAATGAAGGGCGTCGTTAATTTTAGAAGAATGTCGTTAATTTTGGCGGGATAGGATGATTAAAAATATAGAACATAATATCTGATTAGCCGACTACTCTGTTTCTTCCCAATTCTTTTGCCCTGTAAAGATTTTCATCCGCAGATCTTAAAATACCGTTTAAAAGCGCCTCTGCGTCATAAGCGTTATCTATAACTTTTAGCTCAAGCAAATATTCTGCCGATGAAACACCGACAGATATCGTAATGTTTATGTGAATATCATTTTCAAAAACATAAACCTTATTTTTGAAATAACCTCTGAGTTTTTCCATAATATTTATCGCATTTTGTTTGCCGGTATCCGGAAGTATTATAACAAATTCATCCCCGCCATATCTTGTAATAATATCCTGCTGCCTCATTAAAACATTTTTTAAATCTTTGGCAAATTTCACTAACATATCGTCGCCGATTTGATGACCATAACTATCGTTTATGTTTTTAAATTTATCTATGTCCACGATTGCCATAGAAAAACCGGTTGAATTTCTGTATGCCCTTGCTATTTCCATCTTAGCAAACTCATACATATATCTTCTATTATAAACCCCGGTTAACGGGTCGGTAATGGCAAGCTCTTTGTTTGTTTTAATCAATATTAATTTTGCGAAAACAGGCGATGCTATATTTATTATCTCTTTTATAAAACCGTTTATTTCATCCGTAAAGAAATCTTTATCTTTCGAGTCAATAGAAACCGTTCCGACAATTTCATTGCTAACTTTAAGCGAAAAGCAGGTATAACTGCCATCGCTGCCCTTAAATTCACAATCGTTAACCATCATATCTATATCTATTTTGCCATTTTTTAAAAGCTTACAATTAGGAAGATAATCGTCATAATTAATATTATTCGTATTGATGATAATTTTGCCCGACAGCATAGTATCATCCGTTTCTTCATCTTTTATTGCGCATATTAAAGATGTTACGGTTTGTTTGTTAACGGTATCGAATATATTTATATGAAGCGAACTTACGGCGCCCCCTTTTTCATTTTTCACTAAATATAAACCCTGCGCAAATATTTTTAAAGCATATTCTAATGTAAAAACAGTGGATAATTGATTCGCGAGGTCATATAACAAATTAAGCTTATTGTTCATCTTTTTAAGAGTTTTTATATAATTCTCCGAATCGGTAATATTCTCAAATATAAGTAGCCTTATAACTTTATTGTCTTTCGTTAAAAATAGATTTGACTTCATATTTAATATAATTCCGCTTTTAAGATTGATTTTCACGCTTTCGATTGTAGTTGCATACATGTTCGATATATACCCCTGCAATATATCGTCGGCAAACGTCTCATCCTCAAATTGGACCTTGATACTTTCAAAAAACTCATTTAAACTTGTATGGGTTAGAAACTTATCTATATTAAAAACCTGCGCAAAATAATCGTTATAAATGTTAACGGTTTTATTCGTTAAATCGATGGAAACAACCCCGAATGCAACCATTTTATTTATCAAATTTTCCCTATTCTCCAATAAGTTGAGTAATGTTTCAAGGTTTTCAAAAAGAATATTGACCTCGTTATACGACGCAAAAAGATTTATTCCGTCTTTGAAAAAATTTATATCATCGCTGCTAAAGATTTTTCTCCTGTTTTTAACGCCTGTTATAGCCAGATATTTTATATCCTTAGGCCCTTCAAAAGCATAAATAATTATATCCCTGACCACCATATTTTTAAAAATCTCTGTCGCAAATTCATCGTTCTGGTAATCATAAGCATCAAGCATATTATTTGTAATTCTTTTTTGAACAAATGCGGTAGGTACCGGGGCTATGGAACTCACGCCTATGTTATCGCCCCACCCTTTAGAAAACACGGCATCTTTTATTTCATTTTTTGCACTATCATATATTATAAATTCAACAAAATCGGTTTCCAGATTGCCTTCCAGATTGTTTAAAAATTCCTTTTTATCAAATATTGCAAGTAAGCTTTGCTGATTTTCAACATCCTTTTTATTCTTTGTAATAATGGAAACCATTATGCTTTCAGCCATTTCGGACAAGATTAGCGACCTTTTAAATTTTTTTAAATAAGTCAATACATAAGCAACATAATTCGTCAAGTTAAAAATGGCACCTGCTTTAATGCTGTCAAAGGCATCTTTTTTAGCAGAATAAACAGCTAAAATACCGATTAAATCCGTGCCGCAAATTATTGGAAATGCCCCCAAAGATAAAAATTTATATTCTACAAGTCTTTCTTTATATAATGGAACTGTTAAATCAGTTTCAACAT